>CAJOED010000033.1:2410-12498 GCA_905233335.1 uncultured Synergistales bacterium | reverse complement strand
CGTTTGTCGATGACGAGCACGGAATGTCTGCGCTTGTGCAATTCGTGGGCAAAGATTGCGCCGGTGAGTCCTGCCCCGACAATAAGATAATCGTACATGTAAAAAATTCTCTCCTGTAAAATATGCTGTTCATAATTTATCACATATTAATGTAAAATTAGCACATTCCATAAATAAAAGGCAGGTTATGTTTTATGAAGCGTGTAATTTTTGCGTTATTGCTCGTTGCGTTGTTATCATCATCAGCGTTCTCTGCTCCGTCCGGGAAAGTCATGATGTACTCGTCCATGCAGGAAGACCAGCTCGTAGCCATCAAGAAAGGCTTTGAGGCGAAATACCCCGGCATAACGATGGACTATTACTTTGCGGGAACAGGCAGAGTCATCACGAAAATAGCCACCGAACATCAAGCAGGACAAGTTGCGGCGGACGTAATATGGGTTGGAGATCCTTCCGACTATCTGTCGTTCAAGAAGGAGGGAATACTCGCGCAGTACTCATCACCCGAAGCATCAGCCATTGACCCGAAATTCATTGACCCGGACGGCTGTTACACGGGCGCACGAATGATGAACATGGGCATAGGCTACAACTCCGCACTCGTGGAACCAGAAGACGCTCCGAAGTCGTGGAATGAGCTGTTAGACCCGAAGTGGGAAGGGCAGATAGTTATGACGGATCCTTCTTCTGCGGGGACAACAAAATATTTTGTTGCGGCATTGCTGGCGAGTCCGGAATACGGAGAAGAGTACTTCAGGAAGCTCAAAGCTAACGGGTGCGAGCTGGAGTCAGGGACGACGGCAACACATAACCAGGTAGCGGCGAGTGCGTATCAGGTCGGAATAATGCTTGATTACGTTTCCCATAACTTGATGGCGCAAGGTTCACCCATAGGCTTTACGTACCTCCCGAAAGACCTCATATCAATATTCTCTCCCATCGGACTCGTGAAGGGTAGCGCGAACAATGAGAACGGGAAACTGTTATATGACTTCATACTGTCGAAAGAGGGGCAGGAGATACTCATTGCGAATAACCTTTTGTCCGTACGTAATGACATCGAGCAGAAGGGCGTTGATGTTGAGGGCATAGCGAAATCGGCAATGACTGTTGACCTTGAGACACTTGCGGCAAATTCCGATAACATTCTGAAAAAGTTTGACGACATCTTCAAGAAGTAAGAGAACGTGAAAAAAATCATGCGGAGGCTTTTATGGCTTCCGTTTTTTTTCGGCAAAGGAGGAATAGTAATCAATGGCAGGAATAAGATTCAGAAACGTATCATTCTCATACGGCGACAAAAAGATACTCGAAAACTTTTCGCTTGACGTAGAAGACAGCCAGATAATGTGCCTTCTTGGCCCTTCCGGCTGCGGCAAAACTACCCTCATGCGGTGTCTTCTCGGCCTCAACAAACCCGAAACAGGAGAGATATACGTGGGTGAACGCTGTGTGTTTTCCCGTGAAAAGCGCGTCAACATTCCCCCCGAACGTCGCGGCATAGGCGTGGTGTTTCAGGACTATGCTGTATGGCCTCATATGACGGTGCTCGAAAACGTCTGCTATCCCATGAAGAAGCACGGACTGCCCAAAGACGAAATCGCCGGCAAAGCACGTTATGCCCTCGAACAGGTCAGAATGTCGGACTACGCTCCGTACCTGCCGAGCCAGCTTTCAGGGGGACAGCAGCAGAGAGTAGCAATCGCACGCGCCCTCGTGAGTTCCGATGAAGTTATCGTGATGGACGAGCCTATTACGAATCTGGACGCAAAGTTACGTGAAGAGATGCTGATTGAGATACGGCAGATACAGAAGAACATCGGCACCACTATTCTCTACATCACGCACGACCAGGAAGCCTCGCTGCAATTATGCGACAAAATGGCAATCATGAACGCGGACGGCTCACTCTCCCAAATAGGAACGGACGAGGATATTATTCTGCGGCCTGCAGGACGTTTTGTGTTTGAGTTTATCGGCGTGTCAAATTTCTTCAGGCTCACGAAAAAAAATAACTCCTGGTGCTTCCATGACGACGAAAATTTACAGTACCCCGGCACTGTTCCTGATGAGTACAGCTCGTGCGTCGATATGGGAGTACGTCCAAATGATATTGTGTTCGATGACAGTTCGCAGGTAAGGGGAAAAGTCCGGCGTTCTGTGTTTCTTGGGAGCGAGTACAACATGTTCATAGATTTCGGCGGGCAGGAAGTCAGAGTCCAGAGAAGCACGTTCGACGACGGAGCAGGAACTATACAGGAGGGCGCAGATGTTGGCTTGAAGTTCCTCAACCCCGTTTTCTATCACGCAAAGGAGGCATAAAGACATGTTCAGGCGCAAAAATACTTCTGACCTTGCCGCTATGGAGGGTCGCAGGCTGGGACTTGACGGAATAATGACGGGATTAAGTTTTGTGCTGCTGTTCATTATCGTAGTCATACCCATATTCATGATAATCTACAACGCGTTTTTCTATCAGGGGAAATTTGATCTGACTCTGTTCACGTCCGTAATATTCGACAAAGAGAATCTCAAAGCTATGGGCAACACGATAATAATCGCCGTAGCTGTAACAATTTTCGGGACGATTATGGGACTGTTCTATGCGTGGCTGTTGGGACGGAGCGACATTCCCGCAAAAGGCTTCATGCGCGCGCTGTTCACAATACCGTACATGTTCCCTCCGTTTTTCGGAGCTATGGCGTGGGACTTGCTGTTCTCCGGGCGTGCAGGGTACATAAACAGGTGGCTGATGCATACGTTCCATTTGAGGACTGCTCCCGTGAACATAAATTCTTTGGGCGGTATTATTTTCGTGGAGTGTTCTTACTACTTTCCGTTCGTGTTCATGCAGGTAGTGAGTGCGCTTGAGAGAATGGATCCGACGCTTGAAGAGTCAGCGAGGATAGCAGGAGCGCGACAGTCCCAAGTAATATGGAAGATAACGCTTCCCCTCGTGAAACCTGCCATATCAGCCGGAGCACTCTTGATACTCATATCATCGCTTGCACATTTCGGAGTACCGTCAATCTTGGGCTTCTCGAAAAATATTTTCACCCTTCCCACTATGATTTACGCATTAATCAACAGGAGCGGCGGAAGTTTTGAGGGCATACGGCAGGGGACGGCATTATCGATACTGCTGGTTGCGGTGGTAGCAGTTGCGCTGGTGATACAGAAAAAAGTATTGAGTTCGGGAAGCTACGACATCATCAAAGGCAAGTCCATGCGTCCCACGCTGATAAAGTTACGAGGTGCAAAATACCCGTTGCTGTTCCTGGCCTGCCTCACGCTGTTAGTTATCGTTGTTGTGCCGCTGGTGATGATTTTCCTGGTGGCAATGGTGAAGGCTTACGGTCTGCCGCTTGTGTGGAAGAATTTTTCGTTCAGCAACTACCAGAAAGTTTTTGCTTCTCCTGCAACAATGGACTCCATACGCAACTCGTTATTCTTGTCGGTAACGGCGGGTGTTGTGTGTATGTTCTTGGGAGTGATGATAGCGTACGTCATCAACAGGATACGGCCAAGAGGGCGCAACGTTCTCGAAATACTCTCTATTCTGCCGTACTCTATACCCGGAACAGTCCTGGCTATCGGCGTAATACTTGCGTGGTCGGGAGCGATTTTCGGCGTAACTCTCTACAACACAATATGGATTATTCTTGTTGCGTATATGGCTCGCTATCTGTCGTTCTCAATGAAGAGTGCTAGTGCCTCACTTCAGCAGGTGAACTCATCGCTTGAGGAAGCGTCGAGGGCTTGCGGTGCAACACACACGGAATCACTCCGGGATATTACGCTCCCGTTGATAAAGCCTGCTATGGTGTCGGGGTTCTTCCTGATATTTTTGCCGGCAATGAGGGAACTCACAACGTCGATACTGCTTTACGGGCCTTACAGCAGGACGCTCGGGGTGCAGATATTCGCGCTTCGTGATGCAGGAATGATACCGCAGGCGGCGGCACTGGCTTCTGTAGCGATAGTCATCATAATAATCTGCAATGCAATAGTAACGTGGATCACGAAAGACAGAAAGGGCGCATGAAGGCAGTAAGTATTGTCGGGAGCACTGACAGCGTAGGAGCGGGCATGTGTACCAGCACTAAAACGCACGAGGCAATACACACACGACACATTCACACACAAAAAAGGAGCGTGAATTATGAATCAGGTAGTATTACGTCATGTTACGAAAAGATTTACGACGCGCACAATGGGAACAGTTACGGCAGTCGATGACTTCAACCTCGAAATCAAAGAGGGAGAATGTTTCTCGTTTCTTGGCCCGTCCGGGTGCGGAAAGACTACAACATTGCGAATGATAGCGGGCTTTGAGGACTTGTCAGAAGGCGAAATAGAGTTATGCGGCCGTCCCGTGTCGATAAAGGCAAAAAATCTCTACGTTCCTCCTGAAGAGCGCGATTTAGGGATGGTGTTTCAGGCGTTCGCTGTATGGCCACACATGAATATTTTTGACAACGTAGCGTTTCCCCTGAAGATTCGCAAGGTCGCAAAGAAAGAAATCACCGCACGAGTGAAGGAAGCACTACGGCACTGTTCGCTCGACGGACTCGAAAAGCTATACCCTTCAGAACTCTCCGGTGGACAGCAGCAGCGTATAGCCCTCGCACGAGCAATCGTAACTAACCCGAAAGTTATGCTTCTCGATGAGCCTTTGAGCAACCTTGACCCGAAATTACGCGAGACGATGAGATTCGAGATTAAGGAGTTACAGCGGCAGTTCGGGTTCACGATAATTTTCGTTACGCACGATCAGTCAGAAGCTATGGCGATTTCCGACAGAATGATGGTGTGCGACATGGGAAAAATCATGCAGATTGACACTCCCGAAAACTTGTACAGGCATCCGAACTCACGCTTTGTGCATAATTTCTTGGGAGAGTCTACGTTCATTAATGTAGTTCTTAGGGACGGTCATGTTTTCCCGAAAGGCGACGACACACAGCCGATAGATTTACCCATTCCCGAAAACGCGCAGAGTGAAATGGTAATCGCAACCCGTCCGAACGCAATACGCCTCACGAAAGACACGGGCTACATCACGCACATAGAGAAGCGGATATTCCTCACGGACAAAACAGAATATCTTGTGCCGGTCGGTGAACAGCTCGTGAAGATACAGACTCCTCATCGCGTGGTGTTTGCTCCGGGTGAACAGTGCGGGATTGAGATTGCTGCTCCGGGTTGGTATCCGCCGGAAGACAAAGAAGCCATTGCGGAACGTGCAAAACGTCAGATATTCTAGCGGTGATAACGGCCTCTTCCTGATAATATTTCGGGGGAGGCTGTATAATTCATGACATTATGAAAATATCTTACAGTTTTGGAATTATGGACCTCTTTCACTACGGACACTTGAGAGCTTTGAAACTCGCTGACGAGGGAGCAGACCTTCATGTTGTCGGGTTAATCTCTGACAGTTCAGCGCGTGCTTGGGTCGGCAACATCGTATCAACAGAAGACGAACGACGCAAAGTTCTCGAAAACCTAAAGTGCGTGGACTGGGTTATGCCTCAGGAGACTCTGGACCCCACTGACAACCTGCGCAAACTCCATCACATATACAGCGACGCAGAAATCACGTTATTTCGCGGGGACGGTATCTCCATCGTTGCAGCTCGCGAATACCTGAAGGGCATCGGCGGAAAAGTGCAGTCCATAGACTACTACGAAAATCTTTCACCCTCAAGAATAATGGACACCCTCAACAGCCACAAAGCCAACACTCAAAGGCAGCAGGGAATTATCGCGACAAAAGCAGAAGTACTTGCGGCATTGCGTGAACGTCTCACACTCTCACGGATTGAGGACATGTACATATTCAGTGTCGGAGAGTACAAGGCCAAGCCCGGAAAAATACTCAGCGATATTTACGGAAAGTACGCAAGGGGGGGGCAAAGAATCGTCGTCCGAAGTTCGTCATCACACGAGGACAGCTGCGAAACATCAAATGCCGGACACTATGAGAGCGTCCTCAACGTTGACCCGGCAGACTCACAAGGTGTTACTGACGCAATAGAGAGAGTACGAAAATCTTACCTCACAGACAGCCCCGAAGACGACGACGAAAAAATACTCGTGCAGTCCCAAACACAGAATGTTGCTTTGAGCGGAGTCGTATTCACACGGGAAATTCAGGGAAGCCGGCCGTATTACGTGATAAATTATGATTCGTCAGGCTCAACCGACAGCGTAACTAGCGGAGGACATTCAAGCGTCATATACATTGCACACGATACAGACAAAAACAACATCCCCGAACAATGGCGAAAATTATTCATGGCAGTAAAAGAAATTGAGGAGGTATTGAGCAGGCTGCTTCTTGATATTGAGTTCGCAATCACAAAAGCAGGGGAAGTTGTTATCTTTCAGGTTCGTCCGTTGGCGGCAAATTATCAGTACGGGAAAAGCGCACTCTCTGACCGTGTACTCGTCGACAAGAACATAGCCAGGCAGCAATACATCAACTTCCACGAGAACACCGGCAATAACATTCTGTCGGATATGGCATTCTGGAATCCGGCGGAGATTATCGGCGAAAATCCAGCAAGACTCGACTACTCGCTGTACAGGGACATAATCACCTTCAGGGCATGGAACGCAGGACTTGTGCCGCTGGGCTATCGTGAAGTCCCTCATGACCTCATGTACAGAATCGGAAACAAGCCGTATATATGCGTCGAATATGCATTTGAGAGCCTCATACCCGCTTCACTGTCTGACAGCCTCGCCGAAAAACTCAAGAATTTTTACGCCGCGAAACTCACAAAAGATTTTTCCGCACACGACAAAATAGAGTTCGAGATAGTAATAAGCTGTTATGATTTCGGGATTGACGAGAAATTATCGGAACTACGGCACAATCACTTCACCGACGAGGAAATTTCTGCGCTGAAAAACTCACTGCATGATATGACGTTCAGAGCCATAGAGAATTACGACGAAATATTACGGGACGACATGAACGCACTTCACGAACTCGAACGCATACGACGCAGGGTTGAAGCAGAATTGCCCGGCGCAAAAGGAGTCAGTGAGATGATGAGTTTTGCAGGAGAACTCATTAATGCTGTGAGGACATACGGCACTCCGCAGTTCTCACGTCAGGCACGGCTGGCATTCATTGCGCGTTCATTGTGCGGCTCTCTCCGGGACAAAGAAATATGGACGGCGGACGAGTACAACGCATTCATGTCGGGCATTGAGACAGTAGCTACGAATTTCCGCGATGACTTCAGGAAGTTCATGAAGGGAGAAATGTCCCGTGATGACTTCAACGCCAACTACGGACACTTGCGCGCGGGAACATACAACATCAGGACACCGAGATACGACGCACAAGATCTTACGTCGGGCAGTGTTCAGGGAGAAGAGAAACTCACAGAGAAAAATTTTGCGGGAGAACTCACAATCCCGGAATGCGGGACGGAGCGTGAGAAAATTCTGCGCTTCATGAAAAACGCCCTCGAACAACGCGAATACTTCAAGTTCATATTCACACGTTCGCTTAGTCGTGCCATTGAGATTATTGCGGAGGCTGGTGAAAAACTCGGATTTTCCCGTGATGTCATGTCGTACTTTGATGTTCATGAACTGCTCGGCTTCAAGTCCTACGACACAGAACAGGACATGTCAGACTACATACGCGAAATGCTGCCGTTGCGGGAAAAAATACATGAGGACTTCTCACGCGTAATTATGCCGGAAGTTGCGAGTTCCGAAAATAGTTTTGATGTCGTCTGCATGACCGACGCACGCCCGAACTTTATCACCGGCAAAAAGATTTCTGCTGAATGTATCCTGCTTGATGACAATAACGCTCAAAACATCGCGGGAAAAATCATCATGATAGAAAAAGCTGACCCGGGGTATGACTGGATATTCACGAAAAATATTGCGGGGTTAATCACGAAATACGGCGGTGCGGCCTCACATATGGCTATCAGGTGCGCGGAGTTCGGGATACCTGCTGCTGTCGGGTGCGGCGAAAAAATTTTTGCGGCGGTCTGTGCGCGTAAATCCGTCGTGCTTGACTGCCGGAACAGGAGCATAAAATGAACGTAATTTTTACACAGCGCGTTGATGTCATCGAGAGCTACAACGAAAAGCGAGATTGTGCTGACCAGCGAATAAGCTCATTCATTCGTGAGTGCGGCTATATTCCCTTCCCCGTTCCGAACATACTCGACGAAAAATCGCTGGAAGAGTTCGTGCGTGTTGTCAGGCCATCGGGAATAATTTTTACGGGCGGAAACAGTCTCACTAAATACGGCGGCAATGCTCCCGAACGAGATTTTACGGAGAACGCGTTAATGACTATGGCGGTGCATGAGAATATCCCGGCTTACGGTTTTTGTCGGGGTATGCAGTTCGTGCTCGACTATTTCGGCGAAAAACTCGTGAACGTACCCGGACATGTTGCAGTGCGTCATGTTCTCGACAACGGGCGCGAGGTCAATTCGTATCACAACCAGGCATGTATGACTCTTACGGGCGGAGAGCTGGTAATTATTGCTCGTGCTTCTGACGGAGTTATTGAGGCGGTGAAGCATAAGAACTTGCCTGTGTTCTGCAACATGTGGCACCCCGAACGCGAAAAAGTTTTTGTGCGTGAAGATGTCGAACTCGTGAAAAAATTATTTGCTTCAAATTCAAAGGAGATTGATTGATATATGAAGGCTGTAATACTTGCGGCTGGTCAGGGAACGAGGCTCAAAAAGTACACGGAGGGACTTCCCAAAGGTATGCTTGAGTTCGCCGGAAAAACGATAATAGAACGTCAGATAGAAACATACAGGGCCTGCGGGATTGATGACATATCGATAGTTCGCGGCTATGCGGGTGAAAAGATAAGCTATTCGGGCGTGAAATATTACGAGAACACCGACTACGCAAACACGAACATGGTAGAGTCCCTCATGGCGGCAAAAAGTGAATTTTCTGATGACGTTATCGTGAGCTATTCGGACGTAATTTTTGAGGGCGGTATGCTGCGGGCTATGATGAGTGCTCCGGGGGATTTCTGCGTTTCCGTCGATGATGACTGGCGCGAATACTGGCGGATGCGTTACGGTCGCGTTGATTTCGACACGGAGAGCCTGACGATTGACGGCACGAACAACATCACGGAACTTGGCCGGGAAAATCCACCGCTTGAGGCAATCAGTGCGAGGTACATCGGGCTTCTGAAGTTCACGCGTTCCGGGCTGGAGTACATCACGCGGATAATGAACGACGCATACGAACACTACGAGAACAAACCCTGGCAGCAGTCCGGGAAAACAGTACGCAAAGCATACATGACCGACCTCCTCAACGCAATAATAGAGTCGGGACAGAATGTGAAGGCTGTGAGGTTTTCGCACGGGTGGCTTGAGTTCGACACGAACGAGGACTACGAGAAAGCGGTTATAGCGGACAAAAAAGCCTCCCCCGTTCATGAGGGAGGTAAATTTTTTCGGGGTCAGTCGTCGGCTCTCGCTTCAATCTCGTAGACCGGGAAAAATCCCCCGCGCCTGCCGTCATCGTCAAGTTCTACCTCGTGAAAGCGCACATCATCACGCCCAATTCGTTTCGCAGCAATTGATTTCGCTTCGTCTTGGGTGATGAGCTTCATGTTACGTCGTCCGGCCTCCTCGCGAACATAACGCCCCTCATGATGCCCCGCGAATGACACACCCGCAGTCATAACGATAAACAGCATGACGCAAAATATTTTTTTCATGCAATACCTCCTGATAAAAAAATATCCTCCCTTGAAGTTACGAGGGGAGGTTGATTACGCCATCAATACTTACTAATTGAACGCTATAACACTGCCAGTCATCGCGTCAATCTTGATCTCATACAGACGGCCGCCAGAAACACATTCAAGCGAAAACACCGGCCTGAAATCTTTGCTCTTTGCCTCATTGTTCAGCTCTATAACGTTGAAGCGAACATTCTGCGAACCTATACGCCCTGCCGCGATAGATTGAGCCTTAGCAACAGGAATTAGTCCCACTTTCCTTTGTGAAGCCTCTATACGGATTGTCTTATCTTCACGGTAACGGTTGACCCTGTACGCG
>CAJOED010000033.1:0-2336 GCA_905233335.1 uncultured Synergistales bacterium | reverse complement strand
TAGTAAAAAATACTTCCTCTTCACAAGAGGAAACGCTGAATATTTTACGCGATAACCTGCTAAAACACAAATTCTTTTTGTGCACTTTTGTGTGAGTTCATATGCCAAACGTAAAACTCCTCTGTAGTTCGTGAACGTCATCATGAACATATTGCGATTATCATTTTTCGGGCGATAATTTATTCGTGAAAGGATGAAAGGGGGAAGTCATATCGTGGATATTAATATAGCCGTCGTTGATGATGCAAGAAGGGACAGCGAAAAGTTACAGCGCAACATACATCACTGGTTCACGGAAAGCACCGACTCACTCAACAACATATCATGCTACTCTGACGGCACCGAACTCCTGAAAGCGTTTGAGCCGGGAAAATTCCACGCCGTATTTCTTGACATCCTCATGAACGACATCAACGGCATAGACACCGCCCGGAAAATTCGCGAACTCGACACGGGAATATTAATCATCTTCACGACGACTTCACGGGAATATGTTTTTGACGCATTCACCGTTCACCCTTTCGACTACATCATAAAGCCATACGACAGCGGACGCATTGACGAGGTTTTACGCGAGGTATTGAGGACTCTCACAGCCCCGGAACAATCATTGACGGTCAGGGTCGGACGGAGCACGTACAGAATACCATTGCGGAAAGTTTCGGCACTGCTGTCGAGGGATCACACCGTCGAACTCGTCATGACGAACGGCAATTCTCTTCTGTGCTCAATGACTTTCGGGGAACTTCATGACGCTTTGAGTGATGACCCGCGTTTTCTGCTCTGCAACAGGGGAGTAATCATCAACATGGACAGCGTATCATGCTTGAGCCGGGAAAAAGACATGTTCATAATGCAGGACGGTTCACGTTATGCGCTGAAAGTTCGCGGGCGTGCAAAAATCATCAGCGACTTCACACAGTACCAGATCTCACGTATTCGCGGAGGTGTCAGACTGTGAATAGTCTTGCGGTGCGTTATGCTCTCGAATTTGCGATAGTGATACCGGCGGCTGTGTTCGCATTGTTGCCCGTGATGAGTTCTCTGCGTTTCTCGTCGTCTCGTGCTCTCGTGATTGCGGGCGTATTGCTGTCAGGGAGTGTTGCTCTTGCGTCTCACGTGTGCGCAATATATGCCCCGAAAGTCCGAAGCGTGATTATTCCGGGCGTGCTGGTACTGCTGGCGGTGTACGTTATGTGCGTGAACTTGCCGCTGACACGAAAATTATTCTGCTTCTTCAACGCGGCTATGCTGTGTGAGTTCTGCTCAATGTATACCCCGTTCATAACAAGTGCACTTGAGATCGGCAATTTTTCGGGAGTGTCTTCAGTAACTTCCGGGCTGGTGAGTCTTGGCCTGGCTGTGATTGTCGGCGCGGCATTCTTCAGAACTCTCACCGTGAAAATCCCCGTACTCCTCCATGAAGAACGTATCAGTTCCGCGTGGAAGTTCATGTTTCTGTTCCCGCTCTCTGTTGCGCTGCTGATGCACTGGATGACACCGATAAGCCCGATAGTTGTGCTGACCGGCAGAGTACGTCCCGTGTCGCTGGTGGTTATGCTGATTATTCCCGCCGTAATGTTCCTGTTCTACCACGTATCTTACTGGCTGGTTGCACGAATGAACGAGAGCGCAAAACTTCAGCAGGAAAACACACTGCTCACGATGGAGAACAAACGCTACAACGAACTCAAAAGCTACATGGACACAACGAGGACACTGCGTCATGATTTCCGTCAGCATATACTGGTAATCTCACAGCTTGCAGGGGAGGGAAAATTCTACGAGCTTCAAGACTACCTTGCACCCCTCACGAAAAAAGCAAGTACAGCATACAGAACTTTTTGCGCGAATAGAGCCGTTGACGCGATAGCCTCACACTATGACAGCATAGCAGGACAGCAGGATACGAACATAGAATGGCGGCTCGAACTTCCGAACGTACTGCCCGTAAATGAAGCGGACTTCTGTGCGATGTTCGGCAACCTGTTAGAGAACGCACTACACGCCGTGAAAGAATTACCGCACGAAAAACGCAAAGTCAAAGCAATATGCTCTATGCTTTCTGACAGAATGATAGGTGTATCAACCGACAACCCTTACGCCGGGACATTCACTGACAGCAAAAAGGGTACAGGGTTAGCTTCCGTAGCAGGTACAGTGGAACGTTACGGGGGAAGTCTGAATATCAATGCGGAGAATAATATTTTTTCCGTTGATATTATATTATATTGTAACTCTTAAGGAGGAGTTATCATGAAGAAGTTAGTAGTAGTTCTTGCGCTCGTAGTATTTTCGGCAGTGGCGGCATTTGCTGACGTTCAGGATTTCGGAGC
>CAJOED010000032.1 GCA_905233335.1 uncultured Synergistales bacterium | reverse complement strand
AAGGACGGCACAGAGTTATACGCATCAATTGCCGGAAACCCCTTCACGCTCGACAGCAACAGACGAGTAACTCACTACAGCCGCATGAATGAAGACGACTTGTTTTACGGTTTCGGGGAAAAGTGCGGGCTTCTCGACAAAAACAAAGAGTTCTTACGACAGCGCGCAACCGACGCAATGGGCTATAACCCCGTGAAGAGTGATACGCTCTATAAGCACATACCGTTCTACATACGCCTCGACAGAACAACAAAAAAGGCCGTCGGTATCTTCTACCATAATTTTTACGAGAGCGTCTTCAACATGGGACGAGAGAAAAGTAATTACTGGCCGCGATATTCTTACTGGCAGGCTGACGGAGGAGATATTGATTTATTCTTTGTCGGCGGTGATGACATAAGGCGCATTGTCGACAACTACACGCTCCTCACCGGAAGACCCGCCCTGCTTCCGAAACGCGCAATAGGCTATCAGGGTTCCTCAATGTATTATCCCGAACTCGAAAAGGATTCTGATGATGCCGTACTGAACTTCATAGATACGATTAAGGCTGAGGGATTTCCGATTGACGGCTTTCACCTGTCGTCAGGATATACCAGCCAGGACGGAAAACGCTGTGTCTTCACGTGGAACACAACGCGCTTCAAGAATCCCCGTGAGTATTTCGCCCGAATGAACGAGAAAGGAGCACAGAACGTCCCGAACGTGAAGCCCGGAATTTTGCTCGTTCACCCGATGTTCGACGAGTTCGCGAAACGTAACGTGTTCGTGAAGGACAGCAAAGACAGCGGAAAGTATGCGGTCGGACAGTGGTGGGGCGGTCAGGGAGCTTTTTGGGATTTCACGAAACCCGACGCAAGAGAAGCATGGAAAGAATATCTCACAGAAAACGTTATCGACATCGGCACCGACTCCATAGGGGACGACAACTGCGAATACGACAGCCTCATTGACAAAGACTGCACAGTTGACTTTGACGGCAAAGGCGGCACAATCGGACAGCTCAAACCGTTGATGTCCACCATCATGTGCAAAATCGGCGGCGACGCTGTCAGAGAACACAACCCCGGCGCACGTCCCTACATCGTGTGCAGGAGCGGCAGTGCAGGAATCCAGAAATACGCGCAGACATGGTGCGGCGATAACTTCACGAGCTGGAACACGCTCAAGTACAACATACCGACGATTACGGGCATGGGCTTATCGGGACAGCCGAACGAGGGAGCTGACATCGGCGGTTTTGCAGGCCCGGCACCTGATGAGGAATTATTCGTGCGTTGGGTGCAGAACGGAATATTTCAGGCGCGTTTCTCGATTCACTCCGCAAGCAACGACAACACAGTAACAGAGCCTTGGATGTTCCGAAATTCCACCGGCATAATCAGGGACGCTGTCTTGTTGCGCTATCGTATGCTCCCGTACCTGTATTCACTCGAATATGAAGCAAGTACGACTGGTGCTCCGATAATGCGCGCTCTCGTCTATGAGTTCCAGAATGACCCGGTAACTTGGGGTGAGAGTTTCGAGTTTATGTTCGGGCGTGATATTCTCGTAGCAAACGTCATAGAGCCGGGCGAAAAAGTGAAGTCCGTATATCTCCCTGCCGGCACAAAATGGTACGACGTGAACGACAGCTTCAAATGCTACGACGGCGGACAAACTATCACCATTCCCGTAACGCTCGCAAGTATCCCGATGTTTTTGCGCGAGGGGGCAATAGTACCGACAGCGGACAATCAGCCCATGAGCATGGAGCGCGATAAAGTTACTTCACTGCACCTGACACTCACGCCGGGACAGGAGAGAGCATTCACGCTTTACGACGACGACGGAGTGAGCAATGACTACGTGCGCGGTGTATTCAGGAAGACGAACATACGCATGACGGGACAAAGCGTCGTGAAGGTAGAATTTTCGTCTGAAGGGAGCTATGCTGATTTTGTCGAGGACGTTACGGTCGAGATGATACGCAAGGACAGAAGCCCCTTCTGGGTTGCGTTGGGAGAGAAAAAGCTCGAACACTACCTGAACAGAAAACTTTTCGACGCGGCGAATGAAGGCTGGTATTACTCACAGACAACACGTGCCGTAATCGTGAAGTACCCGAACCCGAAACGTGATATTACGCTCACGGTGTCATTTGAGGATTTTGATCTGATAGGTATGTAGTTATGCTGCTGAAAAAATATCTCTCACACGAACACACACAAAGCGGCTACATCATTCACGGGGACAATGCCGACGTTATGATTGTGTTCATGACCGACGACGTTATACGCATTCGGGTATCATTCAGCCGTGATTTTCGCGAAAGGTCATATGCACTTGTTGTTACGGCTTGGCCTGATGAACTCGACGAACTTTTACGGGACGAACGCACACGAATTACTCCCCTGAATGTCCCGTGTGAAGACACTGCGGATTCTCTCACGTTCACGACATCAACCCTGAAACTTGTCATGAGGAAAGACCCGCTGTCCTTCTCCCTGTATGACGCAAACGGAAAGTGCATATACCGGGACTTGGCCGAACGTGCATTTGAGCGCGACAATCTAGGACGTATCTCGCACTATTCCTGCATGGACAGAGAGAACGAGCACTTTTACGGTTTCGGCGAAAAGACCGGGCACCTCGACAAGAAAGGCAGAAGGCTCCGAATGTCCCCGAAAGACGCAATCGGCCACGACCCCGAACACGGCGACCCGATGTATAAGCACATACCGTTCTATATTCGCGTGAACGAGAAAGAAAATCACCCGCTCGGAATGTTCTACAATAATTCTCATGACTGCGTGTTCGACATGGGACAGGAAATTTCTGGCTATTGGGAGCGTTACTGCTATTATCAGGCTGACGGCGGCGATATTGACTTATTCCTCATAAACGGCGGTAACATGAAAGAAATAATAACGCGCTATACGTGGCTCACGGGACGTACGATATTACCGACGAAACAATCGCTGGGCTACTGCATGTCCACGATGTATTACGCGGAACTTGAAGAGAATTGCGACGAGGAAATTTACCGGGTAATCGACAAGCATTTACAGGAAGATATATACATTGACAATTTCTGGCTTGCGTCAGGGTATTCAGCCGGAGAGAATGACGGCCTCCGCTACACGTTCAACTGGAACAGAAAGAGATTTCCCGACCCCGAAAAATTTTTTGCGAACATGAACGCACGAGGCATCAACGTAATCTGCAACCTGAAACCCGGAGTCCTGAAACATCATCCGTACGCCGAATACTACGAGAAGCGCAAAGCATTCATACGCACTCCCGACGGCAAAGACGACTATTACGGAAGGTGGTGGGGCGGTGAAGGACGCTTCATTGATTTCACCGGCGAAAATGGACGTAATGCCTGGCGTGAACTCCTGGAGAATAACATCTTGCGCAAGGGCACAAAAACCGTCTGGAACGACAACTGCGAAATGGACGGCGTAGAAGACAGAGATGCATTGTGTGAGGCCGGCACTATGTCTGAGCTGAAAATCATACACTCAAACATGATGGCTTACACGGCGATACAGGCAGTCAGGAACGTCTACCCGAACGAACGTCCATACGTCATAAATAGAGCTGGCTATGCTGGTATCCAGAGATACGCACAAGTCTGGGGCGGCGATAACTTAACCGACTGGCGGACGCTCAAGTTCAACATCGCAACGATTATGGGCATGGGTTTATCTGGCTGTGCGAACATGGGGTGCGATATAGGCGGTTTTGCCGGTCATGCTCCCGAATGTGAATTATTACTGCGGTGGATACAGAACGGAATATTCCAGCCCCGCTTTGTCATGAACTCCGCCAACGACGACAACACAGTAACACAGCCCTTCATGTACCCGGAAATTTTGCCGCTTGTACGTGAGGCGTTTGCGCTGCGATATGCCATGCTCCCGTATCTGTACTCTCTGATGTATGAGGCCAGTGTCGACGGCTTGCCGGTAATGCGTCCGCTGTTCGTTGAGTTCCCCGACGACAAAAACTGCTACAGAGACGAAAATTTATCGTTCATGTTCGGAGCTTCTGTGCTTGTTGCCAACGTCATCGAGAAGGGAGCACAGACACGAAAAATATATCTTCCTTCAGGGTGCAAATGGTACGATTTCGGGGACAACTTCAGAGAATACGACGGCGGCCAAGTGATAGAACTTCCCGTGAACTTGTCGAGCATTCCGATGTTCCTGCGGGGGAACGGAATATTCACAACAACCCCTGACGTGAAGCGCATAATGACCGACACAATGAGGCAGCTTGACCTTCTTATTGCGGCTGATGACGACAGCGAGTTTGTTTTGTACGACGACGACGGCCATACGGAAGACTACAAACGCGGCGTGTACTCACGAACAAAAATCAGTGTCGTTGCAGGGGACAGAACACAGATAACCTTCACGCGGGAAGGAAGCTGGGAGAGCACACTCGAACGCATGACCGTAAAGCTCATCAGCAAGGCAAAAGGCGCGTACTGGGTGAGTGTTGACGGCGTGAAGATACCTCGCTTTATCGTGAAAGATAATTATGATGCGTCATCAGAAGGCTGGTATTATGACCTCACCGACAGAACTATATGCGTGAAGTTCAATGTGCCCGGAAAAGATAATTTTGCTGTTGTTGTGTCGACGGAGAAATTTGATCTCATCGGCATGAATGAATGATATGTTGTACAAAGCAGAAATACAGCACAACGAGAAGACGATACAAAATCTTTTTCGCACACAGTATTACGCTTTCGGGAAAGTGAGAATAATAATGCGCTTTCTTGCGGGCTTTGTGATGATAGTAACAGCGGCGGCGGTGAGTCTGCCTCTATGGGTGAAGGGACTAATGCTTCTTGCGGGTGCGTGGCTGGTATCTACTCCCGATTTCCCCGCGAACATGCGCGCCGACAAAGTGTTACAGGCACGGAAAAATAATCTGCCGACTATGCACTATGAGTTTTTTGATGACAGCATGAAGGTGTCGGGTGAAGGGAGCATGACGATAGCTTACGGAAAGATTACGCTGTTAGTTCATGATGACGATTACTTGTATTTGTTTCTCGACAAAAACTCCGTGTGCATGATGTACGCTGATAAAGAACTCATGAACTTTCTCGAAACGAAAACGGGCTTGAAGTTCACCCGTCAGAAATCACTTCTCGCAATGAATATAGACGACCTCAAGAGAATAATACACCCCCTGCCGTAACAGGGGGCTTCTCTGCATTTCTCACTCTATCACTTACGCACTCAACGACAGCAAGTTTCTGTATATAGGATACGGCCAAATGTCCGCACTGATTACGAGTTCTGCTGCATCACACTTTGCGCGTATGCTGTCCATCAGCGGCAGAATTTCCCCCGTCAGAAAGTCAGATCTCTCGCGGGCATTCATTGACGACAACCGGCCTTTGAGTTCATAGAGATTTTTCGCGTCGGTGATTAGTGCGTTCTTTGCGCGTCCAAGTCCGCCGACATAATCACGCCACGGGGACATATCGCCGAAATCTACGTTCTCAAAATACAGCATGGAGTTTCTCTCAAGAGTGAGCTGTTTGGAGATTGCCGGCAGAACTCCCTCCCATAACATGTCATAGAGCACAGCCGCTTCAACCTCAAGCCCCGTAGCAAAACTTTCCATTCTGACAGCCCGCAAGTTTTCGAGTTCGTGAGCCTTGTATATGCCGAGAGCCTCAAGCATTTCTTTATTTTCGGGTTTCAGCAGCAGGTCTATTCTGTCGGGCATAGTTTCTGCCTCAACAAGTCCGCGCTTTTTTGCCTCATCCTGCCATTCAGGAGAGTAAGCGTCGCCCTCAAACAGAATATTTCTGCTCATTCTGAACGCTTCACGTGCCGCATCAAGTGCCGCATCTATCGGGTCAGCACCTGCCGTGATTTTTGCCTCAATCATTCCCGTAACCTGTTCAAGCCCATACGCCCAAAGTGCCGCAAACATCGTAACCGGCAACGCTACAGACTGTGATGAGCCGGGTGCTCTGAACTCGAACTTATCGCCGGTGAACGCTACGGGTGATGTCCTGTTTCTGTCGCTGTCGAACGGTATTATTTCGGGGAGTTTCGCGAGGCCGAGATCCATAGTGCCTTTTTCGGGGAGTGATATATCGCTGTACTCATCAAGCCGCCGTATAAGGTCAGTAAGTGCGCTCCCAAGATACACGCTCATTATTGACGGAGGTGCTTCATGTCCGCCGAGCCTGAAGAGATTGCCGGAGTTCGCTATGCTGGCTTGAAGCAGGCTGTGAAATCTCGACACCCCCAACACCGCCGACGACATAAACGCAAGGAATATTACGTTCCTTCTGTGTGAATGGGACGGCTTGAGTAAATTTCTCCCTTCGCTGTCCATGAGTGATATGTTCGTATGTTTGCCGCTTCCGTTCATGCCGGAAAAAGGTTTCTCGTGGAACAGCAATCGCAGTTCATGTTCACGCGCCAATTTCCTCATCGTTTCCATGAGTATCTGGTTCTGGTCGCAGGCCGTATTAGCGTCGGAGTACAGATGAGCGAACTCGAACTGACAGCGTGCCACCTCATTATGACGTGCGATTAATGACACTCCCAAGCGTGCCAGGTCCTGTTCAACGTCCTCCATGTACCGCAAAACTCTCGTGGGAATTGCGCCCATATAGTGATGGTCGAGCTTCTGATCTTTTGCCGGCTGTGCTCCGATTAGTGTACGACCGCAAAACCTGATGTCAGGACGTTTCTGTGCTCTTGGGCGGTCAAGCAGAAAATACTCCTGTTCTGCTCCGACGGTCATTTTCACGCTCCGAACTCCTCGCTGACCCAAAACTTTCAGAAGCCTCAACGCGCGCCCTTCTACAGCATCAAGTGAACGCAACAACGGGGTTTTCAGGTCTAGCGGTGTGCCGTCATAAGAGAGAAACACGGACGGAATGAACAGCGTACTTTTCACGATGAACGCCGGACTCGAAATGTCCCACGCACTATAACCCCTTGCCTCGAACGTCGAACGTGTGCCCGCGCTCGGAAAACTTGATGCGTCAGGTTCTCCCTGCGATAAATTTTTGCCCCGGAAGCTCTCGAACGGTATTCCGTCATCACCAGGAACGGTGAACGACAAATGTTTTTCGGCTGTAAGTTCGGTCATGGGCTGGAACCAGTGCGACCAGTGAGTAGCTCCGTGAGCGACTGCCCAGTCCTTCATTGCACCGGCTACTATGTCGGCAACTTCGGGTGATAATTTTTCGCGGCCTTCCATAGCACTGATTACCTGCGAATATATTTCGGGATTGAGTTTTTCGCGCATTACACGTTTCGAGAATAATAACGAGCCGTATATGTCATGTGTATTTGCCATTTATGCAACTCTCCTTTTACATGCAAGCAAAAAAATAGTGATTTTTCCTGCTTAGAATGCACGTAATTATATCACACAAAAAAAATCCCCCTGGCTTTTACACCAAAGGGATTAATTTTACTCTCTGAAAACTATTTACGCGCTAAGTGCTATTTCTGTTGTCTCGGTCGTTACCAGTTTCGCGCCTTTCGCCGTTGCAGGGACTTTCTGGAAAATGCTCCCGTTCGTGATTATTCCGCTCATTAATGCGCTCACGTTCGCGGCTGTTACTTCAGGATCGGCGTAATTGTAGCTGAAACTCACACTGTCCCCGTTGCTGTCAACAAAACTCAATACTAATTTCGTTGTCGTCGTCATTCCTTTTCACCTCCTTTCTAGTTCTCTCGCTCACCACTATTCACGTTCAGAAATATAGTCTGTTTCTGTCTTTTCCGTGCTGTATAACGTTTTGGCTAGGCACGGTGCCGCAAGGGCTGTGATGTTCAGTGCTTTCTGTGCGTCCCAAGTATTTTTGTTGAGCGTTCCGAGTGATACACTGACTGTCTGTACGTTGCCTTCCGGGTCCAGGCCGTTATTGAGCTTCATGTTGCAACGGACGGACTTTATTGTTGTTTCTACTGCCATTATGTTTTCACCTCCTTTCTTGTTATGCTCTTTCATTGCTTCCCGTTCACCTCCCTCATCGCTATTACGCGGGATATTATATAGCATTTTTGAAATGTGTCAAGCATAAAATATAAATCAATCATAAAAATATTAATAGCGCGCAAAAAAATAAATTACACGAACAATCAAGCTCATATTCACGCTGAAAATTTCACCTGCAACGAACAAACAGAAAGCAATATCATAATTATTTCTCTCACAAAAAAATAATGTCCCCGAATAATCAGGGACATCAAGACGACTATCCAGTAAAGGACAATTTGTTCTAAAAGTTTACCTTCAAGCCGTTAGTCATGAGAGATTATATCACGCTAAAAATTCCTTCGCGACGAACAAAGCAGACAGCAATATCATCAAGAATGATATATCCCGGAATTTGCCAGTGAAAATCTTTATGACTACATAGAGAACTATCGCGAACTCTATACCTGTTGCTATGCTGTACGCAAACGGCATCATGAAGCATCCCACCAACGCCGGTATAGTTTCGGTGAGGTCGTCGTAATTCAGATCCCTCAACGAAATCATCATATATATTCCCACGACGATCAACGCCGGAGCAGTAGCATATGCCGGTACCATTCCGACAAGCGGCGTGAAGAATATTGCGCACACGAATAATAATGCCGTAACTATCGACGTAAGTCCCGTGCGACCGCCCTGCGCAACTCCTGAAGAACTCTCTACGTAGCTGGTTACTGTACTTGTTCCCATTGCCGCACCAGCCATCGTAGCTATTGCGTCGGCCATCAGTGCACCTTTTGCGCGGGGTAAATTGCCGTTCTCGTCAAGAAGTCCTGACCTGTTGCACACACCGACAAGAGTTCCGAGCGTGTCGAAAAAGTCAACGAAAAAGAACGTGAACACTACAACCCAAAATTCCGGCGACTTGATGAGGGAAAAATCAACCTGCCATAACAGCGGAGTAATTGACGGGGGCTGTGATACGAATTGTGCAGGAACTTCAACCAGTCCCAAAAACGCCGCTATTCCCGTAATAATGATTATGCCGAGAAGCAGAGCACCCTTCACGTTCAGAGCAGTGAGCACCGACATGATGAGCAGGCCAAGCATGGAGAGCATCATGGGCATGTTGTTTCTGACTGCGCCGAGTCCGAGCAGTGTCGCATCGTTGTTGATGATTATTCCGGCGGACTGCAGACCTATAAACGCTATGAATAACCCTATGCCCGCGCTTATGCCTATTTTGAGGCTCTTGGGTATGGCGTTCATTATGGCCTCGCGTATGCTCGTAAGGGTCAGGACAGCGAATATTGCTCCCTCAATGAACACTGCCGCAAGTGCCATCTGCCACGTTACGGGCGCACCGTTCACCTTCATGGTCAGCACGACACCGAACGCAAAAAACGCATTCAGTCCCATTCCGGGAGCAAGTGCTATCGGGTAATTCGCGAATATGGCCATGAGGAATGTTCCGAGCGCAGACGCAAGGCATGTTACGACGACGAGCGCGCCGAAATCCATACCAGTCTAATAATATATGACATTGTTACGAACGTCGTAATCCCCGCAAGTACTTCCGTAATGAATGTGCTTCCGTTTTCCTTTATTCTGAACATAAAATCAACTCCTGTAGTAATGTAAAATGAGAGTTTATTATTTCACAAAAAGTTCTTGAATGCCGCCTTTCGTAATATCTACATATCCCCTGTCAGTAATTCTTAGTTCAGGAATGACCGACAGCTGCAGGAAACTCAACACCATAAAGGGATGAGGGATCTTCACGCCGATATTTTTCGCCGCGTTCTCCATGTTCGAGAGTTCAGAGCAGACCTGTTCGGGTGATAAGTAGCTCATGAGGCCACCGATGGGGAGAGCAAATTCTGCCTTCACACAATCGCCCTCATTGACGACAAGTCCGCCGCCCATGTCAGCAAGTTCACGCAATGCCCGGATAATGCTCGCGTCATCAGCTCCGGCAACGACGAAATTATGAGCGTCATGCGCAACACTTGAGCCGACTGCACCCCGCGCAATCCCTAAACCTTTCACGAAACCTACGCCGAAACGCCCGGTGTCCTTGTGCCGTTCGAGGACGACGATTTTTGCGATGTCGTTCGCAGGGTCAGGGACAACACAGCCGCCTTCAACTTTCGGGACAACTTGAAGCGTTTTCGTTATGACTGTGCCTTCTGTTACGCCGATTACGTTAATCTTTCCGCCTTCTGACTTTATGCGTATCTGTTCTTCTGCCGGAATGTTCTTTACGCGCGTTTTGATTCGGGGTGCAAGGTGTTCTGTGTCGTCTTCCGTGAAAACGTCATCAGCCCGCGCAACCTGACGGCCATTTTTCCACACATAACACACCCTGAAAGCCTCATCGATAACATCACGTTCAAGCAGAGAGAAGTCAGCGATTTTTCCCGGAGCGATTATGCCCCTGTCGTGAAGCCCGAAATATTCTGCCGGACTCAACGTTACCAGCCTCAAAGCAACAAAAGGATCTATGCCCTCATGAAGCATAATGCGCATTTTCGCGTCCATGTGCCCGGTTTCGAGAAGATATTTTGCGGTGATGTCGTCGCTTACTACCATACAGCGGGAAGCATTCAGGGGATTTTCGCGTATGATGGGTAATAGTGTTTTAAGGTCGAGGAACGACGCGCCCTCTCGTATCATGAGCCACATCCCGCTCGATAGTTTTTCTCGTGCTTCTGTGAGTGTCGTGCATTCGTGGTCTGAATTTATGCCGGAAGATATATACGCATTGAGTTCACGCCCCGAACCACCAGATGCATGTCCTGTCAACGGAACGTCCCCCGCCGCAAGAATTTTCGCCCATGCTCCCTCATCACCTGCTATGACTGCCGGAAAGTTCATCATCTCCCCTAAATGCTGTGTCATGCCGCGCGCAAACATTGAGTGTATTGCGTTCATGTCGAGTTCTTCATACGGTGTCTCGTACTCACTCGCAGGGACGCACGACGGAGCACCAAGAAACACATCAACAGGAAGCCCGCGTGAAGCCCTGAACATGTATTCGAGGCCGGACATGCCGAGAGCATTAGCGATTTCGTGCGGGTCAGCCATTACGGTGGACGTTCCCAGCCGCGCCGCAACTGACGCAAAATTCGCCGGTGTCCGTCAATCATTCCCGGAATTAACGCCCGACCGCCTGCATCGAACTCCACGCGCCCGGAATAATTTTTCCCTATGCCCGCAATTTTTCCCCCGTAAATGGCAACGTCTGCTTGTTCGTAATCACTCGTGAAGATGTTTGCGATACGTGCATTCTTGATGACGACATCAGCAGGAATTTCTCCCCGTGCAACCGCCGCTAGCTTTATCATGACTTATCACCCCTGAAAATATTTGCTGTTCGTGTGTTCCCGATGAGTTCTGCAGGACTTTCTCCTCGTGCTGACTTCATCACTGCCTGCACTCCTGAAAACGTTTGCTGTTCGTGTGTTCCCGATGAGTTCTGCAGGACTTTCTCCTTGTGCCAACTTCATCACTGCTTCACCCCCTGAAAATATTTGCTGTTCGTGTGTTCCCGATGAGTTCTGCAGGACTTTCTCCCCGTGCCATCTTCATCATTTCTCATCACCCCTGAAAATAAATACTTTGCTCGCTACATAATTCAGGATTATTACTATGATGTTTGAGGCCGTTTTGATTATTACGTCGTCGAAACCGAACAAATCAACGAACAAATACATGATGACGACATCGATAAACCCCGTAGCGATCCTGCACGCAAAGAAATAGCACGCCTCGAATATCACCCCGAAAAATGATTTCACCTTGCTGTGAAACACATACTTGCGATTAGCCCAGTACGCAAACAATACGGCAATGAACCATGCTGTTATCGTTGCAGGAACGACACCGACACCGAAAATTCTCGTGATGAGCCAGTAGACGAAAATATTAAGCACAGTCGTAAGACCACCGACGATGCCGTACAAAAACAACTGCTTCATGTGTGAAAAAAATCTCCTTGTGAAATGTGTGAATTATTCTAG
The DNA here is from genome assembly GCA_905233335.1 of uncultured Synergistales bacterium. Lineage (GTDB taxonomy): Bacteria > Synergistota > Synergistia > Synergistales > Aminobacteriaceae > JAFUXM01. The sequence goes on along the minus strand of CAJOED010000032.1, from coordinate 246 downwards.
CATGTTTGACAAGAAAGAATATCAGGCATAAAATATCACGCGTTAATTTACGGGGCTGTAGCGCAGTTGGGAGCGCGCGACATTCGCATTGTCGAGGCCGGGAGTTCGAATCTCCTCAGCTCCACCATTTTTTTATCACATAATTTCAGGAAGTGATTTTCATTGCGTGAAATAACAATCCGTGAGTGTCAGCTTGAACTCTTGAAAATCTCAAAAATCTTTCACAGTATCTGCGTAAAACATAAT
>CAJOED010000031.1 GCA_905233335.1 uncultured Synergistales bacterium | reverse complement strand
TCATTAACAATTTCTCCGACAATTTCAACCTTACCGACAAACTTCACAGCGTCCGAAAATGACATACCTATTTTTCCTAATATCTGTTCTGCCCTCTCTTGTAATCCCGGTTCAAAGTCTATTGTTACACTCATGATAATTTTTTCTCCTCTCTACTGCTGATTCGGATACGGCGCAAGCTCCAGTAATCTTTTGTCCGTCTCCTCAAAACTTGTCGGGTCTTCCACTCTCTGCGACAAAAAGCTCCTCACTGCTTCCATGTTCGCAAGTGCCCAGTCCACACGCATATTGCTCCCGGACTTATACGCTCCTATGTTCACGAGGTCTTCTGACTCCGCATACGTCGCAAGAAGATCTCTCACTCTTCCGGCGGCATCAAGATGTTCACGGGACACCAGCGCGGGCATTACGCGGCTCACACTGTCTAGGACGCTCACAGCAGGGTAGAAGTTTCTTGCGGCAATTTTTCGTGAGAGCACAATATGTCCGTCGAGAATACCCCTCACTGTGTCCGCAACAGGCTCATTCATGTCGTCGCCGTCAACCAACACCGTGTATATTCCCGTAATGCTTCCGACCTCACCAGCACCGGCACGCTCAAGCAGTCTCGGCAGCATCTCGAACACCGACGGAGTATAGCCCCTTGTAGCAGGAGGCTCACCGATAGCGAGTCCGATTTCACGCTGTGCACGGGCTACACGGGTTACTGTGTCCATCATCAGCAGAACATCTTTCCCCTGATCCCGGAAATATTCGGCTATGGCTGTTGCTGTCATTGCGGACTTGAGGCGTATCAATGCGGGCTGGTCGGAAGTCGCTATCACCAGCACAGAACGCTTCAAGCCTTCAGGGCCTAAATCACGCTCGATGAACTCTCTCACTTCACGGCCTCTTTCACCGACGAGGGAGATTACGTTCACGTCCGCCGTAGTGTAACGCGCCATCATTCCTAGCAGGGTACTTTTTCCCACGCCCGACCCCGCGAAAATTCCTATACGCTGTCCCTTGCCGAGCGTCAGCATTCCGTCAACAACACGGACTCCGACACTAAGCGGAGTATCTACCATTTTGCGCCTCAATGGGTGCGGGGGTGTTGCGTACAACGGGTAGAAATCACTTGCGGCTATCGGGCCTTTGTCGTCTATGGGGTTGCCGAGTCCGTCAAGCACACGGCCAAGAAGCGCATCACCTACGGGAACTTCAAGCGGACGATTCGTCGACACAACATCACAGCCGGGGCCGACTTCCTGCAACGCTCCCAAAGGCATCAACAACACTCTGTCATCACGGAAACCGACAACTTCAGCATCAAGTTCATGTGAGCCGTCCCGGAAGCATATATGGCACAAGTCCCCGACGCGCACATCAGGCCCTTGGGACTCCGCAACAAGTCCGACAACCTGAACGATCCGCCCGTTGATTTTGATTAACGGTTTCTGCAACAAGTCCACCGAAAACAGCTGGAACAAATTAGTATCGACTACATCATTCATGTTCTTTCTTCACCTGCTGGAAAATCTCATTCACAACCGACTCAACTTGTCCCATCTGCGTCTTCCACCGCGCGTCATAAACACCGAGTCCAGTCTCAACAATACAGCTTCCCGACTCCACATTCGGATCTGATTTCAGCTCAAGACGTTTCACACCGCGCAATGCCTCCTGGAACTTTGCGTCAATATTCCCCTCTAAGTGTTTCATGTCGTCCGGCGATACGTATATCAGTACCTGGTTTTTGTCGCTCAATCGTGATAGTAATTCCGACAGCACAGAGTCTATAGTGTCAGGGTTGAGTTCCACCTGCCTGTGAAGCATTCGCCGTAGCATTTCCGTCCACACGCGAATCAATCTCGGCTGATTGAGTTTCACGAGTTCCGAAAAATTTGCCTCTAACTTTTTGCCGACGTTATCAATCACTCCTGCAAGCTCCGAAAATTTCGTGAAGTATTCCTGCTCAACCTCAAGACGTGCCTTCTGCAGTCCGTCCTCGTAGCCCTGTATCTGTCCCTCACTCATAGCCTGTGCTCGTGCTTTGTCGGCGATTTTCTTTGCGTTTGCTTGTGCTTCTGCTTCGAGCTGTCGTTTCCGGCGTTCGTAGTCGGATTTTACCCCGCTGATTTCTCCTTCAAGACGTTCTTTTGCCTCTGCAAGCTCCATATTCCTCACTTCAGCATTGCTGAGACTATTCGTGAGTGCCTTTATCTGTGCTGTGAGTTCTTCTATCTCTTTTGCGTTCGGGGCGGGCATTTTCACCTGCACTTTTGGCGGCGACGGCGACGGAGATTTTTCCGGCTTACCTGCTTTCTGTTCCGGGGGCTTTGTCCCTTCCTGCTTGATTTCGCTCTCAAGTATTCCGATTTTCACGGCCTGCGGGAGAAGTCTTACCGTACGCAGAACTCTCTGATGTGCAAGACCGTTAGACAATCATATCGTCTCCTCCGCCAGAAGCAATCACGATTTCGCCCTGTTCCTCCAAGCTCCGAATGACATTCACGACCTTCTGCTGTGCTTCTTCCACGTCCTTCACGCGCACCGGCCCCATGAAGTCCATATCTTCCTGCAGCATTTCGGCGGCACGTTTCGACATGTTTTTGAAGTACTTGGTCTTGAGATCTTCCGTCGCACCCTTCAGCGCAAGTGAAAGCTCCTTCAAGTCAACCTCACGCAGCACTCTCTGCAACGACCTGTCGTCGAGCCTCATACTGTCCTCGAACACGAACAGACGCTTCTTGATTTCCTCTGCAAGTTCGGGGTCATTCTCCTCAAGATATTCCATGATGTTACGTTCGGTGGCTCTGTCGGTGCTGTTCACAATGGACACAACCGCGTCAATTCCTCCAGCAACCGTGAAGTCCTGACCCATTACGCTGCTCAATTTACGTTCAAGCACTCTCTCTACCTCCCGCAAAACTTCAGGCGTTATTCTGTCCATGTTAGCGATACGTTTCGTTACGTCGGCCTGCAGTATAGGATTCAGCCCGCTCAAAATCATTGCTGCCTGCGGTGGCTCTAGATAGGAGAGAATGAGCGCGATAGTCTGCGGGTGTTCGTTCTGTATGAAGCCGAGTATCTGTCCTGCGTCCGTATGTCTCATGAAATCAAACGGCTTGACCTGTAAGCTGGCTGTAATTCGTGCAAGAAGGCTCTGTGCTCTCTCCGGCCCCAGTGCTTTCTCCAAAACATCACGTGCATATTCAACACCTCCGCGCGCCATGAACTCACGAGCCATAAGAATCTCCTGCGCTTCCTTCAGGACTGTGAGTTTTACATCGGGCGTTACCTTTCGTAAATTCGCTATCTCAAGCGTGATTAATTCTATTGTAGCGTCATCAAGTTTTTTGTAGACTTCAGGAGCTACTTCACTGCCAAGCGATACCATTAAGACCGCTATTTTTTCACGTCCCGACAGTCCTTTACTGCCGCTGTCTTTTTCTTCTTTGGGCATGTCATCAACTCCTCATATCTTTTTCGTGTTACGACAATTCTTTTTCGGGCATATCCTGTTTATGTGTTATGGCAGTCCCTCATTGCTGCTGCCTGTTGTCTTTTGGCACGTCCTGTTCTTGTGTCATGACAGTTCCTCATGCCGCTGTACTTCTTGTTGTCTTTGGGCACGTCCTGTTCTTGTGTTATGACAGTCTCTCATGCCGCTGTACTTCTTGTTGTCTTTTGGCGCGTCCTGTTCTTGTGTTATGACAGTTCCTCGTGCCACCGTACTTCTTGTTATCTTTTGGCATTACGACAGCCCTTTATGTATGTGTTATGTCCTCACGCACTAGAGATAAAAAATCACTCCCCGTTTTGCAGGGAGCGGGGAAAAACATAATACATTACTTCTAGTCAGACGACAGCCATTCATTAACGAGCGTCGCAATTTCATCCGGGTGGCTCTTTGCGTATGCTTTGAGCTGTTCCTCAAGTACTGCCATTTCCCCTTGGAACGCAAGCAGATCCGGCGACGTGAGCATTTCCTGAATCGTCGGTACTTTCTTCCCGGCTTCTTCAATCTCCTGAACAGCAAGACGAGCACGCTTTGCCCGCACCCACGCATACAGAGCACCGAGCACTATCAACAGCACTATGAACGCCGCAATAGACCCGTAAATGATTTTCCACATTCTGTCCTGCCGAAGCTGGTCAGCCATAGCGTCCGCAAACGCCGTAGAAAACCTCATAGCACGAACTACCAGGCTGTCTCCGCGTTCCCTGTTGAAACCGATTGCCGACGAAATTACTTCCTGCAATGCGTCGAGTCTCTCATCAGTTATCTCGTTGTACCTGTCATCAATCAACACTGAAGCCGACAACCTCCGCACACCTCCGGGCGTTACTACCTGATCTCCTTTGCGCGTCGTTATCTCGTAGTTCGTTGTTGCGTTGCTCCTGTTGTATTCGCTCTCAACTGTCTGTGAGTTTATCGCGTATCCCGGTATGTTCGTCGTAGTTCCCGGGTTGCCGTTTACGGGGTTGCCTTGGCCGGTGTAGCTCTCTTCCTGGCGTTCGTTGCTTCTTGGGACTCCCGTGCCGGTTTCGGGGTTCGGGGTGTACTCAACGTATGAGCTTGTGCGCTTGTCGAAATCAAGATCTATTCTCACCCTCACTACAGCAGTGCCGGGGCCGAAAACTTGTTCGAGCATTGCACGGACTTTCTGTTCGAGTTCGCGTTCGTGCTGGCGTTCAAGTTCTCTCTGTACGGAGGTAACTGAATTAGTGCCGTCGGGGTTGTACATTATCATGCTGTCCGACACCATGTCCGACAAAATTCGCCCGTTCGTATCGACAACTGTAACTGCATCAGGCTCTAACCCGTCTACGCTGTGTGCCACGAGGTGAATGATTGACTTCACTTGTGTAGCGTTAATCGTTGCCCCCTGACGCAATCGCAATAATACGGAAGCCGTCGAGGGTTTCTGCTGTTCGAGGAAGAGTCTCTGCTCCGGAATTACGACACTTACGCGGGCATTCTCTACCTGCTGCATCTGTGAGATAGTACGCGCCAATTCTCCCTCAATCGCTCGCATGTATGTTATTCTCTGCTGGAACTCACTCATTCCCATCTGCGCATTGTCGAAAACCTCAAAGCCCGTTGTGCCGCCTTTGGGAAGTCCCATCTGGGCGAGTGCAAGCCGTGTTTCGTATATAGCGTTGCCGGGCATCAAGATAGCACTGCCTTTCGGGTCGAGCCTGTAAGGTATGTTGTTCTCCTTCAAGTAGTCGACTATTGCCGCTTGATCCTCAACCTCAAGTCCTGCGTATAACGGCTCGTAGTTTGTGCTTCCCGTCATGAAAATCATAGCTATCAGTCCGCCGAACACAAGAAAGACAGCAAAAAATATTGACGCTCTCTGCCAGAGTTTCAGAGAAGCCCAGAATGTCAGAAATGAAGCAAGCCAGCGTCTAACGTTGTCCATGATAACTTACGCCGCCGCAAAATTAGCCGGTAATACGCGACAGTGCCTGATAAGCGTCTATGAACTTGTTGCGCATTTCCATAACAAGACGCAAAGCAGTATCTGCCCTTGATGACGCAAGCACTACTTCAGAGATGTCTTCAACGTCCCCGATTGCAAGGTCTCTAATTTTTTTCTCCGCTTCTAATTGAAGGTTATTCACTTGTTTTATTGAGTTTGAGAGCATATCTTCAAATGATACTCTGGGAGCTTCTTTTGTTTTTTCAGGAGGTGTTGAGTATGTGCTGTATACACTTCTGACTGCCTCATTAGTTCGGTTGCTGTTATATACTTGAGAAAAATCTATCAATAGACGATCCACGTTAAGAACCTCCCGGCAAGATATTTATATTTTTTCGCTCCGTCAATATGCTTCATGATATTCATTTTATTTTTGTGATGTGATACGAGGGAAGCCGGCTTAGTTTTCCCGGTCAATAATCTCTTTCGCCCCTTATAAAAATTTATCTGTAATTTTACACCCATACACTTGAAAAATTTATTGCGCCTCAAAATTTTTTCACGTCGAATTACAAGGCGGGTGTTAAAAATATTTTTCATTATACACTATAATAATGCACACCCTGCTATTGAAAGGAGATATTATTTCTATATGAAAACACTATCAGTTCTCGTTATGATTTTGTTGCTTGCTGGTTCATGTTATGCCCTCGAAATTCCCACCGAATACGCAAACGACATCAGAGAAATTCATTTTTATCCCAACGGCGCAAAGTTCACCTTCCACGTTGACCCGGCAGACAAAGAAGGAAATTTCACGGCTATATTGCCCGGCGCATTCCTGGCGGACAGCGTGAAGCTCCTCAATCCCGACGAGGTTTACGGAGATATTCGCGTCGTGTCGTACCCACGCACCAAGTGGATACCCAAACAGCTTGAAGCACTCAAAGCACAGCACGACGAACAGAGCCGCAAAGTCGACACACTGAAGGCACAGCAGGAAGCACTCGAACAGACTCTGGAGCTTCTCGGTGAGGCCAAGCCCGACAAGTCGAACACCGCAGACCTCATGACGTACATAAAGGACGCGCAAAAATTGAGGCTTGATACGGAGAGCGAACTTGCTGCACTGAAAGTTACGATTGCTCAGGAGCAGGAAAGATTGAGGATGCTGGCGAACGAACTCAAAGCACGAACGCCGAGAAATGACACGACGTACATAGCAGTAACGGGTCAGGCTGGCGGGACAGTCGAACTTGAAGCATTCACGAACGCGGCGAGCTGGAGTCCGAGATACACGCTTGATCTTGACACCGACGACGGAGAGATAGAAGTTCACATGTATGTACGAGCCTCACAGCACACGGGGCTGAATTACGAGGGCGATATGGTACTTCACACAAAGACACCCGACGAAAACATTACGACCCCGACTCTCAACCCGTTACGTGTCGGCATAAAACCAAAACGCGAGGAAGTCGGAGCAATGGGAGGAGTAAGACTTTCACGGACGAACGCGCAATATACTTCCGCAAAAATGGCAATGTCCGAAATGGCTATGGAAGATACAGCAGTCGAGGAAGCAGAAGAAGATGTCGTACTTACTGCTCCCAAACGCCCGGCAGTACGTGAAACTCTTGCGGACAGGACGCTTGATATTGATGGGCTTATTACGGGCGACGGAGTGGAGAAAGAATTTGAGGTCATCATGAGCGACCTCACACTCGAAAGCAAACCGATAATCGTACTCATCCCCGAACTGCGCAACAATGCGTGGATTATCGCGAGCATGGACGCAAACAATGAGCACCTGATACCTGGAGAAGCTGAATTGCGAGTGGCTCATTACCCGTCGGGAAAAATATTCCTTCAGGAGTACGGTGCGGGACAGAAAGAAATTCCGTTCGGCTATGCAGAACAAATAACCGTCAAAAAAGAAGCGTTAATCGGCAAGACAGGAGTCTCATGGTTCAGCGGAGTATCAACAAACGGCTACAAGCTCGAAATCACGAACGGCACCAAGACCGACAAAACTATAACGGTGAGGGACAGACTGCCTATTCCGACGGACGACAAAATCAAACTCGACGTGAAAGGCATTACCCCGAAAGAAAAAGAACGAGACAGAAATAATATTCTGACGTGGGAGGTTGAAGTTCCTGCGGGCGCAACGGTGCCTATAACAGTGGACTACACTTTGAGTTACCCGTCAGGCGAGGAGCTGCAATACAGATAATGGGACAGAATAATTTTTTCAAGTGGATAACTGTTCCTCCTGTTGTCGCGATATTTACTATTATGTTGGCGCGTTCAATGGGCGGCGGAAATGTCATCGGTGAAGTTGATCTGTCTGTATGGGGTCTCATATGGATTTTGTTTATCGTGATGAGTGTTCTGTACGGGCTGTTCATCATCAACGGCTTCAACGTCGGACTAATCTCGCTTCAGGCACTGGCACAAGGAGTGATACTCTGTCCGATGTCGATAGTGTACGGTGCGCGAATGTTCCAGTGGCTCGGAGTGATACTGGCTGTTTGCGGAGCGGCGGCACTTGTTGTTGCGTACAACCAGGAAGAGAACGAACGCAATAAGGTAGTTCCTGTTGACGTTGAGAACGATGTGAAGCAGATACCCGTAAACTTCGCGATAACTGACGAAACGGGAGCAATTCTGAATCTCACTGACGACATGCTGAAAGTACTTGGCCTTTCCCGCGTTGACATGATAGGGAAGAACATAGGCGACTGGTTCAGCCCGGTATCAAAGACTGCTGAAATCGGCGAAAAAATATGGGACGTAAAGCGCAAAGGCATAGACAACGGACGACGCTTCTATTTCGAGCTGAATCAGAAGACACTGCCGACGGGAGAAGAGAACGCTGAAGGTGCAGAAGGCCAGAACGGGAGCCAGCCTCTTGAGTTCATAGACCCCGACACACAGCTTCACACTTTCCGTTACGGGATGGCGCGAATTTCCGACGAACTCTACAGAGCCGGACGCTACAACCACCCGTTGAGCGCAGTAATGATCCGCGTAGTTTTCCCGCCGCTTGCGACAGAAGACAGCATGGACAAATACATACGGCCATTCAGGGCATATTGTGCGCGAGTGAAGAAGGACTTGCGGCAGTCCGACACGGTGATACAGACGGGCGAAACTCAATTACTCGTTGTGCTGTCAGAATGTCCGTACCAGATGGTCGAGACAGTAACTGAGCGTCTTATCTCCATAGTGAATGCGTTGTGTCCGACGTTCGAGGAATTTCTGCATGTTACGGTGCTGAATGTTTTTGAGAGTTTCGACGGCGGGAATAACCTTCCGCAGGCACAGGAACTTGTTGACCGCATGACGCACGCAATGACCCGGAAATACTCGGCGAACGAGTTATCGAAATGAAGCACGGACTACTCAACAAATTAATACTCGGCTCGTGTGCGGGGCCGTTCATGTTCGGGATATTGATTTTTGTGCTGATATTTGTTGCGGGAGATTTATTGTTCCAGGCGGCCAAGCTCATAATCGAACAGGGAGTAGCGTTCTCGATCGTTGCGCGTCTATTCTGCTACCGTCTGCCTGAAGTTGTCGTGATGACTATTCCGATGTCGTCGCTTCTGTCTACGTTGCTTGGAATGTCGACACTGAACGCCGGAAGTGAATTAATTGCGTTGAAGTCGCTGGGTATTCCGTTCAAGAGAATATTGCGGCCTGTATTTTTTGCTTCTATTATCGTATCAATCATCGGACTTGGCCTGAATGAGAGCATAGTTCCACTTGGGGCGATTGCGGCGGACAGGTTAATGCGCTACGAGATAATGAAGAATCAAGCGTCGGCAATTCAGGAGAAGGTATTTATTCGCGACGAGGAACGCGGACACCTGCGACGTGTGTTCTACGTTGACGAACTCGACACGGGCGAGGGCGTAATGAGCGGCATCATGATGCATGAGTTCGACGATGAGGGACGGCTGACACGGACACTTAACGCGCGCAAAGGCACGTGGATAGACTCGCAGTGGTGGATTGAGGACGGGCGGATGTACGATGTTACGAGTGAGGGAGAAGTATCCCTGCTCATGAAGTTTGAGCGTCAGAAGCTGGCGTTGCGTCTTTCCCCCTCACAGCTTCAGAGCAGCACCCGGAAACCCTCGAACATGAGTGCGCACGAACTATGGAGCTACATAAACCAAGCGGCGGCAGTCGGGACTGACCTCTCAAAACTTTGGGTGATGTTCCACCTGAAACTTGCTGTTCCTTGGGCGTGCGTGATTATGGCGGTTTTAGGAG
>CAJOED010000030.1:12182-13878 GCA_905233335.1 uncultured Synergistales bacterium | reverse complement strand
GGATTTAATGAAATCACAGGGAATGAGCACCAAACAGATTGATGATTTCAGGCTTTCCATCCTGAAATTATTAGGGGAAGAACAGTAGCGAAGCAAGATTCAGAATGGAGGCGGAATTGCATGTTGTTATTGACGCGTGAAGAAGAGAGATACGGTGAAGGCTTAGCTGTCGGTGAGGCACGCGGTGAGGCACGCGGTGAGGCACGTGGCAGGGCACTCGGTGAGGCACAAGGCCGTTTGAAAACGCTTAACGCTAGGATTTAATGAAATCACAGGGAATGAGCACCAAACAGATTGATGATTTCAGGCTTTCCATCCTGAAATTATTAGGGGAAGAACAGTAGCGAAGCAAGATCCAGAATGGAGGCGGAATTGCATGTTGTTATTAACGCGTGAGGAAGAGAGATACGGTGAAGGCTTAGCTGTCGGTGAGGAACGCGGAAGGACACTCGGTGAGGCACAAGGTCGCTCGGAAACACTGAACGCTCTAATATATCTCATGAGAACAAAAGGAATAAGTACTGAACAGATTGATGATGTGAGGCTTTCCTTCTTAAAATCAATTGGAGCAGAATCATAGCCATGAAAAAATTTTTATGCATAATGTTATTGTTGATGTACTTCACCCTCCCCGCACACGCAAAAAGCACCGTAACCCTTGCAGAACTTTCCGGGACAGTCGGTGTACAGATGGAGGAGTTCGTCCGCGAAGTCATAGAGACCTCGAACGCTGACATGATAATTTTCCGGCTCGACACACCCGGAGGACTCGTTGAGGCAATGCGCGGGGTCGTGCAGTCGATACTGTCATCAAAAATTCCCGTAGCTGTATGGATACCGCCGGGAGGGCGCGCGGCTTCTGCTGGAGCATTCATTGTTGAGGCGGCACATATCGCTGTCATGTCCCCCGGAACTAACATCGGTGCGGCTCATCCCGTTGTAGCTTCCGGCAAGGACATAGAGCAGGGCGACATGAGCAGGAAAGTCATGAACGACCTCAAAGCGCAAATGCGTTCTGTAGTGCAGATGAGGGGACGCAACCAGGAAATCACCGAGAAGATGATTGACGAGAGCATATCACTCACAGCAACGGAAGCCCTCAAAGCAGGAGTGATTGACATCGTAGCAGGGGACATCAACGCCCTCATTACTGCTGTAAACGGTCGGCGCGTGAAAGTCGGCGATAACTTCATGAAGATAATGCTTGATAGTGAAGTGCAGGTTGTGCGTGCTGAAATGTCGTTCAGTGAGAGAATAATACAGTTCGTGTCAGATCCGCAGATAGCGTACCTTCTTCTTTCCGGCGGAATAATGGCGATATTTTTCGAGATAATCACACCCGGCGGCTTCATGCTTGGGACTTTGGGCGGCGTTATGCTCCTGCTTGGCTCCATCGGCCTGAAAATGTTACCGTTCAACTGGGCGGGCATCGTGCTGATTATCGCGGGCGTTGTCTTAATGGCTGTCGACATCATCGCGGGCACTATGGGCGTGCTGTCGTTAATCGGCGTTCCCGTTCTGTGTTTGGGCGGAGTGTTCCTGTTCCGTGCTCCGGGCGGTGAACTCCTGCAAATTTCCATGACCGTCATAATCGGAATTGCTATAGCTCTCACTGTGTGTTTCGGTTTCGTTGCGTATCTCGTTGTGAAGGGTTTTCGGCGCAAAGTTGCGACTGGTACGGCGGGAATGCTTGGCC
>CAJOED010000030.1:0-12101 GCA_905233335.1 uncultured Synergistales bacterium | reverse complement strand
CCCGAAAGGTAGTCAGGGAGTCGTGAAAGCAATCGACGGAATGACACTGACGATAGCGGCCAAGTAACAAAAAAACGCAGTGCCTTGCGCAGACACTGCTAGGAAAGGGGGAAGGATACTAGTTTCGATGACGTACTGTAAAAAATCATTCGGCGGGTATTTTATCGCAGTTTTCAGGAAACAACAAATTTTTCTGCAATGTCCTTTGCGCTGGGTGGACAGCCCCTTACGTTTCTCCTTGCTCCTGAACAGCACGCCCCGACACCGAGCGCATCATCAGGAATATTTTTCCCCCGCCAGCCTTGCCCGATGTATATGCTCTGGCTTCTCCCCCTGCTGTTGACGTGCAACGCCCTCACCAACGACGCATAACACGCAGAGCACGCAGAGTCCTCGTGAACGTTCCTGGTGAGTCCCGCAACAGTCCCGGAAGGCCGCGGATAGCTTCCTGCATTTTCGGGGTCGTTGAGGTCGGTGATGTCGTCGGGTGAAAATCTCGTGCTTCCTGCTCCGAACTGTTCGGCAAGTTTCACGTACTGCACAACATCAAGTCCCATTAACGAGCACCCGTAAGCGTCAATCATAACGGGGTCAGTTCCGGCGAACATTCTGTTGGTGTGAATGGGATTGCCGCCCTCCTCAAAGCTAAGATCTCCGCATATGCTGTCCACGATGATTAGTCCCGTCTTGAGTGCTGCTCCTAGTGCCGCAATGGGCTTGGTGAGTCCCAAAGAGTGAAAGCGTCGTTTCTCTTTGTCGGGAAGACAGCCCTTGAGGTTTTTGAGTGCGCAAGTTATGACCGTCTGACAGTGTCCCTTCAGAACAGGAAGATTCACGAGAAGTCCCGCGTCAAGTGCACGTTCGCAGATGTCGATATTGCCGATTGCCGTAGAAACTTTGCGCGTCCTGTCGTGTTTGAGGTCGTAGAACTTCACGCCGTACTTTTCGCACACAACGTCATAGCCTGCACGCTTCATTGCTCTCATTGTCTCATCACCGACCCAGCTTCCCTCAATAATGCTGATGTCCTGAACGTTATTCTCTCTGAAGTACTCTATGCACCCGGAGAGAACTCCTGAATGTGTCGTTGCTCCGTTGTCGGGGTGTCCGGCGACTACGAGGTTGGGTTTGAGTGCGACGTTGCCGCCGGAAGGGACTAGGGATATTGCGTTGACAGCGGAGAGTAATTTTTTCGTCATCTCGTGCGCGTTATTGCCGTAAATGTTGTATATTCTGCTCATAATTTTTCGTCCTCCCTTGTAATTGATGTACTAAGCTCCGTTGCGTTGACGGCAGATAGTAACGTGAATATTACAGCTCATAGCTTTTCACTCTCCCTGTAATTGATGTGTTAGGCTCGTTGTGTTGACTGCAGGTTATATTTTTTGTCATCACGTGAACATTGCCGCTTATAGTTTTTCGCCCTCCCTATATTCTTTCGGTAAAAGCTCTATTGTGTTGACAGCAGATAGTAACATCCTCACATGAATATGCTCATGTTTTCCCGTTCTCCCTTATAATTAATATACACATTTTATTACAGGAGGTTACTTAATGAGACAGCAGAAATTTTTTCTCCCCGTCATTATCATTATTGCCGCCGCAGTCCTTGTTGCCCTCGATGGCTTCTACACCGTCGGCGAACAGGAACAGGCAGTCATTACCATGTTCGGCAGCATCGTCCGCACTGACACCGCAGGACTATACTTCAAGCTGCCGTTCATACAGAGAGTTCACATCGTGGACATGACGACACACGGCACAGGCATCGGCTACGAAACCGACAGAAGCGGCCGAAACATTACACGTGATGATGAGAGCGTCATGATTACGTCGGACTTCAACTTTGTGAACATTGACTTCTATCTTGAGTACAAAGTGTCTGACCCCGTAGCGTATCTCTACAATTCCGACAACCCCGAAAACATTTTGCGCAACATGCTTCTCTCATGCATTCGTGCGGTAGTGTCCGATTACCCCGTTGATGAAGTCATTACGACCGGCAAGAATCAGATTCAGGTTTCTGTTCGCGAAAGACTTACGGACATGCTCGCGGCGAGTAACATCGGGTTACAGTGCGTGAACTTGACTGTGCAGGACGCAGAGCCACCGACCGACAAGATCATACAGGCCTTCAAGGAAGTAGAAACGGCACGGCAGGCACGGGAAACGATGATTAACGCGGCGAAAAAGTACCAGTCCGAACAATTACCCAAAGCAGAAGCAGAAGCTGACCAGGTAGCAGTAAAATCATCACGCATTGCAGAAGCTAACGGTCAGGCAGTGAGGTTCAACAACATGTACGAGGAGTATAAAGCATACCCGTTAATCACGAAACAGAGATTATTCTATGAGGCGGTAGAGGAGATTTTGCCGAATGCAAAAGTAATCATAACTGACGGCGAAACAAATAACCTGATGCCCATCGACAAATTCTGATGGACAAGATAGCGATACTCATCAAGAAATTAAGCCTTGAGGTCGACAAGCTCTCGCACCCGATACTAGAGCCGTACGACCTCACCAACTCACAGTACAAGATACTCAAATATTTGTTGATGTGCCCTGATAATTCAGTGCGTCAGGTTGATGTGGAGCGGTATTTTTCGATGACTAATCCGACAGTTACGGGGCTTGTGCAGACTCTGGAGAAGAAATGTATGATTGAGCGCAGAGCCAACCCCGAAGACAGCCGGAGCAAAATATTATGCCTTACACAAAAGACGCATGACATGAGAGAGCTGCTTTTCGGCTTGGGCGATGAGCTTGAAGCGAGATTGACGGAAACACTTACGGATGACGAGAAGCAGACGTTAATTTTCCTGCTGAATAAATTACTGCCAACAACACATTGATTTTCATAGCCTCCTATGTTAAATTAACGCAAATTTTTTTCAGGAGGTACCTTTTCATGAAGAAGTTATTAGCAGCTTCATTGTTCGTTGTACTTTTCACGTCAGCAGTTTTTGCCGAAGACATTTCGCTCCCGGTGCCGGAAAAATCAGGCGGCATTCTCGATGCAGTAGCTTTGCGGCAGTCAGCCCGTGATTTTGTCGACGAGGATATTTCTATGCAGCAGCTCTCCACTCTGTTATGGGTTGCGGGCGGAGTAAACCGTGAGGACGGAAGACTGACATACGCTACGGCCTCAAACTTTCAGGACATAATCATTTTTGCGTTCACAAAGAAAGCTGTCTACAGGTACAACCCGCAGGCACACAGTCTTACGCTCATAGCAGAAGGGGACTACAGGAAGCTCACGGGAGGACAGCCGTTTGTTGCTCGTGCGTCGGTGGATCTGCTGTACATTCAGGACACGGAGAAATGGCCGGAAAGCAGGCGTGGTGATTCTGCGGTGATACTGAACTGCGGCTTTGCCCACGCGGGACTGTCAATGCAGAACGTATATCTCTATGCGGCATCAATCGGCTGGGGTGCGCGTACACGAATGAACTTTGACCGCGAAGGACTCACGAAACTTCTCGGCCTCACGGACAAACATAACTTTACGCTCATGCAGTGCTTCGGAGTAAAACAGTAACATGAAGACAATCATTATCACTGGCGGTAATTCCGGGCTTGGCCTTGAGACAGCAAAACACATAGCGGGGTCGGGCGGTGATTATGCGGTAATTCTCGCCTGCCGCAACATTGAGAAGGGAAATTCAGCCGCCGAAGCAGTCATGAATGAGACGGGGAACAAAAATATTCGTGCTGTTCTGCTGGATCTTGCGTCGCTGGAGTCCGTACGTGAGTTTGCTGCTAGGATTGAGGCTCCTGTTTACGCGCTGGACAATAATGCTGGTATTTCGGGTTCATCTGCAGGGCTGACGGTTGACGGGATAGACGCGGTGTTTCAGTCGAATCATCTTGGGCACTTCCTGCTGACGAACTTACTTTTGCCGAAAATGACGGACGACGCACGAATCCTCAACATATCGAGCGACATGCACAACCCGCCTTACGGAGCTTTGACGTGGAACGGAACAGAAGCACTTGCACACCCGGCGGAAGATTTAGGGAATGCGAAGTATTTCTACTCCAAGCTGTGCAACCTGTACTTCACGTATGAACTCGACAGGAGATTACGCGCGGAAAATTCCCGGATAACCTGCAACGCTCTCAATCCCGGATTCATGCCGGCAACAAACCTTCAGGCAGGAGGGACATTGACGCAGGAAATGATTGAACGTGTGAAGCGTACAATGCCGGAACGCTGCGGGGACTTGGGCGTGTCGTCGAGAGCGGCGGCGGATATTCTGACACGTGAGGAGTTCGCCGGGGTAAGCGGTAAGTATTTCAGCATGGGAACGGAAGCAGTGAAGTCGTCGGAGCTGTCATACAATGCAGAGAATGCTCGTGAACTTTGGGAAGCAAGCGTGAAATTATGCGGCTTATAACAATAGAAGAACATTTTGCGGCTCAAGAAATCATCAGCGAAAACAACAAATTCACTCCTGAAGCATCAGAGTTCTATAAATCAATGGTATTCGTGGGGGAAGCATTGACTGACGCGGGAGAAGGCCGGCTCGCTTTCATGGACGAACACAAGATAGACATGCAGATACTTTCTTACACGTCGCCAGTTTCGGAGAAAGTTCCGGCTCATGAAGCAGTGAGAATTTGCCGACGAGCTAATGACATTCTTGCGGAAAAAGTCAGCGCACACCCGAAAAGATTTTCAGCATTCGCCACGCTCCCGATGTCATCACCTGAAGAGGCCGCCGATGAGTTAGAACGCTGTGTGAAGGAATACGATTTTTGCGGTGCTCTTCTTGCGGGACAGTATCAGGGGCATTTTTACGACGAAAAATTTTTCTTTCCGATATTCGCACGTGCCGCAGAACTTGATGTGCCTTTGTCATTTCACCCCGCGCCGGTGAACACACTCATTCAGGACTACTATTACACGTCGCCGGAATGGTCATCATTCGTGAGCGGGCAATTCGCAAGTGCAGGTTTCGGGTGGCATGTTGATGTCGGCATTCATGAAGTGAGGCTGATTCTTTCGGGGATGTTCGATAAACTTCCGACTCTGAAAATCATTGCAGGGCACTGGGGCGAAACTGTTACGCCGTATCTTGAACGCATAGACAGCATCATTACGCCCGAATCAGCCGGACTCAGCAAAAGAATATCGGACTACTACAGGGAGAATTTCTACATCACGCCGAGCGGCATATTATCACGTATGCAGTTTGAAGACACCGTGAAACTCATGGGAGCAGAGCATGTTTTATGGGCGGTCGACTATCCATATATCAGGCAGGGGAATTTTTACGAGTTTCTTATGTCTGCGGAGTTTCTGACGGACGGTGAGAAAGAACTTATTGCGCACAAGAACGCCGAGCGGATTTTGCACATCAAGGAAGAGTGATAATTATGAAGTTTTTGTTTGCGTTGATGGCAGTAGTAGTTTGTGCTGTTGGTGCCTCTGCCGGTGATGAGATAAGAGACATTAACGGTGTGAAACTTTCTGTGATTGAAGAAGGTGCAGGCCGCCCGATGATATTAATTCACGGACGTGGATACTCAAAGGAATATATGAGCGGACTGTTCGACAGCTTCAAGGGAAAGTACCACGTCTACAGCTACGACACACGAGGACACGGCAGAAGCACTCACCCCGAAACATTCACGCTTGATGATGACGCAGACGACTTGGCCGGGCTGGTTATGGCTTACGGAATGGAGAAGCCAATAGTTGTCGGTTTCTCAATGGGAAGCTACATAGCACTCAAAGCGGCGGAAAAGTACCCGGAACTTTTTGGGAAGCTCATACTAATCGGCACGAGGGGAAGAGGCGACAGATACGGGGACGAGGACATTACGAAGATGAACGCGAACGATGCCGCAATACTCCGGGCGTTAATCGGTTTCGACAACATGAAGGATATTGACGTGGTGAAAATTCCTGCTCTCGTGATTACCGGCGGAAACGACAAAATCAACCCTGTACGCGAGGGACGGAAAGTTGCGGAAGCCATGAACGCAAAATTTGAGGTCATACCCGGTGCAGGACACGTAGCATTCATGAAGCCAGGTGAACTTCTGCAGGTATGCTCGCTGATTGATGATTTTATTAACGAGGAGGACTGACATATGAAGAAACTAATAGTAATTATTGCGCTCATTCTGTCATTTGCTGCTGTATCTTACGCCAACCCCTACACCCTGAAATCCGGCCTCTATTACAGCGAACAGTGGGGCTTGTACATTGCGAACGTCATCGAGAAGGACGGCGAACTCTCAAACGTCATCATCGACAGGATAGCGAACGGAAAAAGCAGCAAGGAACTTCACGACAATTACGGCATAAAGCGCGTAAGCACACTCGGCAAAGACTGGTGGGAACAGGTCGCTCACTATGAACGCTGGGTCGTAGAACACGGGCTTGAAGCACTCGAAACCGACGACAAAGGCCACGCCATTAACCCCGACTTGCTGTCAGGAGCAACAATCAACGTAGCAGAACTCTCTGAAGCCGTGAAAAATGCATTCGACGGTAAGACAGAGGGCGGCGGCTATGTTCTCAAGAGCGGCACTTCATACAATGATGAGTGGGGCTTGTACGTCGCAAATGTTATCTTCAGGGACGGCGAAATCGTGAAAATACTTCTCGACTACATAACCAAAGACGGCGTGAATGCCAAAGAGAAATACGACGATTACGGAATGAGAGCAGCAAGCCCTATTCACAAAGAGTGGTGGGAACAGACAGCTTACTATGAAGACTGGCTGCTGAAAAACGGCATCGACGCAGTGAGATATGACGACACCGGGAAAGCCATCAATGTTGATTTAGTTTCGGGGGCGACTATGCTTATTGATGATATGACCCGGGCAGTAAGGGACGCTCTGACACCAAAAATTACAACACTGATATATTCCGACCATGAGCCTTTAGGGAACATGCGCACAAGATTTCTCAATGATGTATTTTTCCCGGAAGTTGAGAAGCAATCACGCGGACGAGTGAAGATAATTCCGCACTGGAACTCTGAAATTTCGACGGGATACGACGCTTTGACGACGGTACAATCAGCACGGGACGCACAAATAGCCGTTGTTGTTCCCGAATACAGCATGAAGGAATTACCACTGCACCAGCTCTTTAAGAGTTTCCCGACAGGTTACAGCGGGCAGGAACAGGTTAATTTTTTCCGGCGTGTATATGATGCTGTGCCCGAACTTTTACGCGAACTTGACTCACAGAACATTCACCCCGTAATCATTGCTACAGGTTACCCGGCGGCATTCTTCAGCGTCAAGCCCATTAACGATTTACGCGGCATAAAGGGACAGAAATGGAGAAGTGCTAGCTTCTGGCACAAGGATTTTCTCGCGAACGCCGGAGCAATTCCCGTAACTATAGCTTGGGGTCAGAAGGTATTTGACGCTCTGAATGACGGGACACTTGACGGCCTTATCGTGAACATTGACAGCGGATATGACCTCAATGCACACAAGGC
This sequence comes from uncultured Synergistales bacterium, assembly GCA_905233335.1. Lineage (GTDB taxonomy): Bacteria > Synergistota > Synergistia > Synergistales > Aminobacteriaceae > JAFUXM01. The sequence goes on along the minus strand of CAJOED010000030.1, from coordinate 4,629 downwards.
AGCACCGAATATTCTTGTGTCAAAAAGATTATGGCTTGGCCACGAGTACATTATCGCTATGAATAAAGATGTTTGGGATAAGCTGCCCGACGAGGACAAACAAGCAGTAGAGCGTGCGGCGGAGAGTTCGTATGAAGTTCTCGGCGGAATAATGGACGAATCTTTTGCGCATCAGGTTAAAGTTTTGAGGGCGGACGGTGCGAATGTTCGAATGCTGGGTGATGATGAAGTTGCATTTTGGGAGAACATGACGGACTACAGGAGCATTCAGGAAAAATACGTCAATGAATATGAGAATGCCCGTGAAGTTCTTGAAAAATTGCGTCAAATGATGAAGCGTTGAGATTGTTAATGCTGCTTGACCGCGAATAAAAATTTATGGCAAAATCTACCCAAAATTCATACGGAGGCAGAAAGTCATGAAAAATTTTGTGTTCAAGTCAGCGTTAATTTTCGTTGCGGCGTTCATTGTGCTGTTATCCCCGTTCCTGTTCTACGTCGTCGGCTATAATGAGTATGCGGCACTCTTCAAGTTCGGGAAAATCGTATCAGTGAGTGATAATCCCGGCATAAAGATAAAAATTCCCGGCGTTCACACAGTACAGTACATCACGAAAAGACTGCACCTCTACGACATCCCCCGCTCCGGCGTAATCACTAAGGACAAGAAGTCCATGATTGCTGATAATTATGTTACGTGGCGCGTAGTTGACCCGGTGAAATACATTCAGACCCTCAACGCAATAGAAGCCCGTGCCCGTGAACGTATAGAGGCGGCTGTGTATAACGCTGTGAAGAACGTAATATCATCAATGACGCAGGATGAAGTTATTGAGGCTCGCGGAGGCAGACTCTCTACGGAGATTGCTGAAGCGTCGAACTCCGACATCGGCATGTACGGCATCGCGATAGTGCAGACGGAGATTAAGGCTCTCGACCTCCCGAACGACAACAAAGCAGCAGTCTATGAGCGCATGATTAGTGAGCGTCAGAACATAGCGGCATCGTTCACGGCAGAAGGCAGCTCCGAAGCACAGAAAATACGCAACAGGACGGACAGAGAAGCAGCAGTGAAACTTGCGGGGGCGAAACAGAGCGCGGACGTGATTATTGCGGACGGTGAAGTGCAGTACATGAGGATATTGCAGAGCGCATACGACACTCCCGAAAAGGCCGAGTTCTATAATTTTCTGCGTTCACTTGATGCCCTCAAGAAATCATTTGCCGGGAAAGGCGAGAAGATTATCATGCTCGATAAGAATTCCGAAATAGGGAAGATGATTTACGGTTTCGGTGAGTGAGTTTTTTGGTGAGAATTTTGCGGGCTGGCGTTATGTGTGTCAACCCGCATTTTTTTTGTTATTCCCCTGACAACGCCTGAATGACTCCCAGCGCATAATCAACGCATGAAGTATACGCCGAAAACACAGACCACGCTGACTCCTGATCAAATTCTGCGGCCTGCCCCGTAACCTGAATATGAACTCCGTACACGACACCGAAATAATTTATGAGCCAGTTCCCTTTGTACTTTCCGCTCACTGAATACGCAAAGTATAACAATTGCGGGTCATCTGCATCATCGTATTCTTCCGCTGACATCAATTCCTGTTCTGCCGGCATGAATGATATTTTTGTTTCCGTGAACTGCTTGTCGTAATATTTGTTCCACTGCCTGAAAACTTTTTCGGGAAGGGTAACAGTAACATAATTCATGTATTCCTCTTTCAGCGTGAAGTATGCCACTATCTGTGTGTCCTTGTCTCGTCCGTCAAGAGCAAACGTGAGCTTCACCGGGAAAGTTCCGCCGGAAGATTCTTCTTTCGTGATGCTCAAATTCTTTTCCATGAGTTCAACCGATACTCCGTCGAACAGGCTCGACTTGAACTCCCGTGCCGCGAATGCCTCACTGACTGCCGATAACGACAGACACACAGCAAGCAACAACAAAATACTTTTCTTCATGTGATACGACCTCCCTTTTTCCGTTAGTCTTCCATAAGAGCATTCAGCAGGACAGCAGCATAATTCCCGGTGGCTTTGAACGCGTGCATCATTAATTCCTCGTCGCCGGACGTGAAACTTCCTTTTGTTTTTGTGCCGGTAACTGTGAACGTGATACCATAAGCTACTCCGTCATAAGTGATTTTGTTGCGGGATTTCTTGACGCGCGGAGTCTCGAGCTGTTCTTCCTCCATCAAGTCCTCGTCGAACGTCATAACAGCAGAAATCTTCAGGGCATTATTCCCCTTCACCGAAAAACTAAGCGTAACAGGAAACACATTATCCTCGTCGCCGTCCTCGTCAGCTATAGTGAGTGCGTCGGTCTCTATGGGTATCTGTTTTCCGCCGAGAAGTTCTGACGTGAACACTGATGCTTTCGGTGCTTCTCCTCCTGATGATGCCGCTGAACTGTCAAAGAACGTCAGCTCTCCCGATGGATCGAATATCGGAATGTCGACAAATTTTGTTTCCGGGACTTTGTTTTGTGCGGAGTATTCTTTTGTGTGCGTGCTGGGCTTCAATCCGAACTCCTCGACAAACTCGCACTCATCGATTAAGCCCATGTAGTAAGCAGTAATTTCTGTGATGTTGCCTGTTACTCTCTTCTGCCCGCGCTTTGATGATGACTCTTCCGACCGCATTATGTCGTTGAGCTTGTTTTTCCGCAGGTATTCAGCAAACTCTTCCGTAACACCGAAATTTGATTCCCCGTAAAGGTCTGGAGTAGCGAACGTGTGAATCATCTCATGAGCGATAAGTCCCGGCATTGCCTGACCCATGAAGATAAAGCAGAACTCGTAAGGTTCAGCCTTTTCGCCGTATTTCTCGTACATGTAGTAATAATCTTTCTGCGAGTCAGCCGGGTCAATTCCTGCCCAGAAAGCACAGGGAGAATTTGATTCAGAGCCGTTACTGTTGATGAAGAACAGGTAAATGATGTTGTCGGCTCCCGTTGACTTCATGATACTGTCGGTGTCGATGTTCTCTTTGATTATCTCGTCGGCCTCAAAGACTCCCGCTGAAGAGCTGTTGATGCCTGCTCCCAAGTTCGTCTTGAATGATGCTGTGTACGCAAGCTCTTCATTTTCTTCCCAGTCCCATATGAAGCGAACTTTTCTGCCGTATTTCGCGATCTGTTTCGTCAGGTATTCCGTATCAGCTTCAAGAAACTCATAAGCCTTCGCGAATGCCTGCTGATCTCTTTTGCGGTCGAGATCCCAGTCAAATTTTGCGTCGTCAGCGAAAATCGACACCACAGCGATAGTACCTTCAGGCTCACCCATAGTGCCCATCGGGAAACGCGGATCTGTTGTCTCTGCAAAAGGTGTTTCGGAGGTGCAGAGAATGAACATAACAGCCAGTAAGAGAATAATTCTTTGCTTCATGTTGCCGCCTCCTGTAAATAATAATTAACAACAATTATCTCATAGTGTAATGCTGATATGAACAAAGTGAAGATGATGTTTACGAAGGAAAACTGACGTTTACGAATTTATGCAGTCGGATATTTTTCCTGACAGTGAAAGCATAGTACTTTACTATACAGCCTCCATTCACAAAATTTTCTGCTATTATACATTACAATTTGTCGTAAGGAAGGTGAACTGTTAATGAAAAAGTTTATTGCGGTTATGTTAGTTCTTGCGTTTGCTTCCTGTGCCTGCTGTGAAGTCATCGGGACTCTAAGCAGGGCGGGAACGGACGCACAATCCCCTGAAAGTACGCACGAAAATTTTTCGGGGTCATTGCTGGCTTCAGTTCTTGCGGGTGATGTGGACACGAAAGAGATACAGACGAAATATTACGACTCGTTGATGCTCATGCAGTTAGCGTTGAACAGGGGAGAAGTGAACTCTATCGCTGCTCCTGAATTTGTCGGTGAGTATCTCCTGCGCTCTAATCCCGCGTACAGGCTTCGTGGTTTCGTGATTGGCAGAAATCCTATTGCGTATGCGTTCGGTTTCCTTGAGGGCAATGCGGAGTTGTGCGAGAAGTTCAGCCGTGCCGTTCAGGACATGGAGGAAGAAGGCAGAATAGGCATATTAGCGCGCGACTTCATCACGGGGCCTGCCGCACAGAATCCTCCTGCCGTAGAGTTCGCGAAATTCGATGATGCTCCCACGCTCAAAGTAGCATTGACGGGGGACATGCCGCCGATAGATTACGTTGCTCCTGACGGGAAACCTGCCGGGTTCAACACAGCGATACTTGCGGAGATAGGCAGAAGGCTTCACGTGAACATCAACCCGGTAATTTTCGAGACGGGAGCACGAGCCGCCGCGCTGAAGTCAGGACGTGCCGACGTAGTTTTCTGGTTTCTGGTGTTCATGGGATACGACGCAAAACAGGACGATGTTCCTGAAGGGGTAATCACATCAACGCCCTATTACGGGTGGAACAAGTCGGTGTTAATCGGCACAAAGTAATTCACACACAAGCCCCCTTGCTGTCAGGGGGTATTTTTTTCTACGCACTGTACGTAACAGTAGAGAGCATGAACGCAACAAAGCATTACGTCGGAGCATGGGCACAATATCACTTGCGGCATCATCACGACGAGGCGTTACAGCAGGTATGAGCACGGCACAAACGCACTCTTACAGCTTGCGGTACACATACAGGCCG
>CAJOED010000029.1:17770-19820 GCA_905233335.1 uncultured Synergistales bacterium | reverse complement strand
TTTTCAGGTGTACAATATCGCGCTATAGGGGGTGTGTTGTCCTGAAAGAAAATCAACAATTCATAATAGTAACCGGCATGAGCGGAGCAGGAAAGACTATGACGCTGAAAGTTCTTGAGGATTTCGGCTTTGTTACGATCGACAATCTTCCGCCGGAATTACTGCCTCAACTATTCCGACTCATATCGGAGCGTCCTGAAGCATCACAGCGCAGGGGAGTCGTCGCTACGGTGGACGTTCGGAACGTCAGCAAAAATTTCGTGAAGGTCATTGATGATATTTCTACGGCGTGGGAAGGCGACATGTTTCTCACAGCGTCGGACGAGGAGTTATTGAGGCGTTACGAGCGCACACGGAGAGTTCACCCGCTGAACAGGGGAATGTCGACACGCGAGGGCATACGTGCAGAACGTGAACTTCTTGCGCCAGTGCTTGACCGTGCAGACATAGTGATAGATACGTCGATGATGAACTTGCACCAGCACAGAGAGAGGCTCGCGAAAGAATTTTTCGAGTTCGACGGCGGAATATCAATACTCATAAGCTCGTTCGGGTACAAGTACGGAGTGCCGCAGGATTCGAGTTTCGTGTTTGATGTGAGGTGTCTTGCTAATCCTTTCTATGTCGACGAGTTAAGAGAACTCACCGGAGAAGATGACGCTGTGAAAAATTACCTCTTGAAATTCCCCGAAACAGAAAAATTTGTTGACCTCACGAAAAAATTTCTTGATTTCGCAATTCCTCAATTCCTGAATGACGTTCGCGGTCAGCTCCATATATGCGTCGGGTGCACGGGAGGCCGTCATCGTTCTGTTGCGGTCGCTGAATGGCTCGGAGAATATTTCGCGAAAAAGTACAGCGGCGTGTTTGTGTTCCACAGGGACAAGGGGCACGGGCATCAATGAGCTTTGCACTAGGAGTATTGACGGCGGTAGTAATTCTCTTCATGTTCGGGCGCATCAAGCTCAATTCAGGCCGTCCCGTGATAGTTCGTGCATTGAGCAGGAGACTCTCCAGCGGCCCATATATTGTTGCTGTCGGAGGCGGCACTGGACTCTCGACTCTCCTGCGCGGCATAAAGGCGTTCACCCGGAACATTACGGCTGTAGTAGCTGTTACGGACGAGGGAGGCAGTTCCGGGAGATTGCGCAACGAGTGGGGAATGCTCCCGCCCGGTGATGTCCGCAACTGCATAGTAGCTCTTGCGGAGAACGACAACGAATTACGCCGCATACTTGATTTCAGGTTCGACAGGGGAGAACTTTCCGGGCACAGTCTCGGCAACTTGTTACTGCTTGCTGTTACGGAAATGTGCGGGGATTTTTCGCTTGCGGTCGAACAAATGAATCATCTGCTGTCGATAAGAGGCCGTGTCCTTCCCGTAACTACTGAAAGCATTACCCTCATGGGAAGAACTCGTGATGATTTGAGCGTGAAGGGTGAACTCGATATTTCCGCACACGGTCATGAGCTGCAGGAGATATGGCTTGAGCCTGTGAACGCAAAACCTCTGCCGGAAGTGTTGAGCGCGGTAGATGATGCTGATGTTATCCTGCTTGGCCCGGGAAGCCTCTTCACGAGCGTAATACCGAACTTGCTGCTTCAGGATTTCGCCGACAAGCTGAAGGAGTCGCAAGTCCCGAAAATATACATCTGCAACCTGATGACACAGCCCGACGAAACCGCCGGAATGAACATCGTACAGCACCTCGAATGGGTGAGTGCCGCGTTAGGGTGTGTGCCTGATTTCGTGATTGCGAACAGTGAGAAGATACCCGACGACATCGTAGAAGCATACAGGCAGGAAGGAGCAAGCCCGTTATACTTGGACTATCACCAGCGCGAAATCATCAGGAACATGGGATGCATATACATAGAAGCGTCTATCATGTCGGTGTTCGAGAGCGAGAAAGAAGGCCGGGTGTTGAGGCATGACCCGCAGAAACTGGCCTCCGTTATTTTCCGCCTCATTCGCAAGATGGACGACGAGAGATATATCCCATAAACGCCTTCTTGTTATCGATTGCGCTAGTTGTCGGCCGTCCTAAAT
>CAJOED010000029.1:0-17742 GCA_905233335.1 uncultured Synergistales bacterium | reverse complement strand
CCGACGAATTTCGGCGAGTTCTTTGTCCCGAAACTACCCGCCAGATTCACCGCCTCACTGACTGCCGACTTCACCGGAAGCGACTTCACCATGAACCCTTCAAGTATCATCAAGCGCAATATTGTTCTGTCTACGCTCATCATTCTTTCAGGCCGCCACCCGGTAACAACTCGCAGTAACACCCCGTCAATCTCACTCTTTCTGCTCCATACTTCACGGGCTAAATTCCTGCAGCGTTCTTTGACTTCAGGCGTATCATCCTGCGTTATGTCGTTGAGATTCAGAAACAGCTCGACAGCCTCCGAAAAATCCCGCTCCGGGCAAACCTCCATAGAGTACAGAAACTGCACAGCCAGTTCACGCGAACGGTGAATTGCACCGAACTTTCTGCCTATATACTTTCTACCTGCCATGCTGAACTCTCCCCAGTTTTCTCGCAATGCGGCCAAGACCAAACACTCCAAACCACGCCGACGCTCCCCAGAATGCCGTCCAGAAAAAACCCTCGAAACCAGCAGTGATTATCACAGCAGAACACGCCGCAACTACTGCCCAGGTGTACGGACTTTGCAGAACAGGCATTACTCCGCGCTCAGGACTTGCCCACACAATTAACGGCTTCATGCCCATAGGCTTGAGGACTTCCGCAAAATGATTTTCCACCTGCTTTTTTGTTGAAGGCTGCAGCTCCTCGTCTGAAATTACGATCGTCATATCTGCATGTTCTTTCTTTCCTGACGGCGTGAGGGTTATGCTGTATAAATGCATTCGTGATTTCAGCATGTCATCAGCAAAATTTTTCAGGCCGTCGCATGATATTCTTATTATTCCGTACGGGGTATTCTTCCACGTAAAATACATCAGTCTGCCTCATCGTCGGGACTCGGCGGGGTATCTTCCGAAACATCAAGCTGAAAATTATCGCCCGTGTTCGTGTATATTCCCTGCACACTGACATTCACAGCTTTCACGTCATAGCCGGTGTAGCGTTCGAGGTTGTCCTTGATTTTTTCCTGAACGTCCCAGGCAATGTCCGGGATTCTTTGTCCGTACTTCACGAGGATATACGCATCAATCGACATACTACCCTGCGCATGTTCCACCGAAACACGAATACCGCCGCTTTTCCGGCCAAGCCCAAACTTTGACGCTAACTTTGAGGCTGTCTTGATGTTCGGGATACCCTGAATAGTTTTGCGCGCAAGTTCCTCTATTACGTCTTCGGAGATGTGAATATTCCCGCCGTTTGCGTTCTTGTGTTCGTCAGGCGGCATTAATTCCCCTTTTTCGCGCGTTCGAGATATGCACCAGTGCGCGTATCTACCACGATGTCTTCTCCCGGCTCAATGAACACCGGCACAGTTACCACGAGTCCTGTTTCGAGTGTTGCTGGTTTTCCGCCTCCTGTTACGGTGTCGCCCTTGAACGCGGGAGGAGTGTCGGTTACCTTCATAGTTACGCTCTTGGGAAGCTCTATTCCCATGACTTTGCCTTCAAAGAACTCTATCTGTATTTCGAGGTCGTCAACAAGATATTTTGCCGCATCCCCTAAAACTTCGGGTGATAATCTCATCTCTTCATACGTCGCCAGATCCATGAATACATAGTCTGCTCCGTCCCTGTATGAATACTGTGCGGGTTTGTCCTCGTAAATTATGCGCTCGAACTTTTCGCCGGGCTTGAAGGAGTTTTCTACGATGGAGCCGGTCTCTACGTTGCGTAATTTCGTGCGGACGACTGCACCGCCTCTGCCCATTTTGTGATGATCGTAGTCAACAATTTCCCAAATTCCGTCCTGCCAGCGCAATTTCAAGCCGACGTAAAAATCTGTAGTGTCTGCTACTTGTGCCATGAAAAAAAATAACCTCCTGAAAATTTTTGTGCGTGTGTATTATAACAAGCCCTGCAATTATACACGATTAACGCGAGAAATCAGTTTTCGAGAATATACGGTGTTACTACCATTACGGCCTGTGTCCGAGTGTGTTCGGTCGAACGGTACGTGAACAGCTCCCCCAGCAGCGGAATTTGTCCCAAGATCGGAATGCGTGTTACGAGCTTGCTCTGGTTGTCCTGGAACAGTCCGCCGATGACGAACGGCATACCGTCCCGCACGCGAATTTCTGTTGTTACGTCCCTGTTCGATGTTACCGGCAAATTTTCGGCGTTCCCGCTCGACACTCTGTCTATTACGTCGCCGGTCTGTATGTGTATCTTGAGGCGTATTGACCCGTCCCGCTCTATTCTCGGCGTGAATGTCAATTGAGGGCCGACCTCTTCCGTTTCTGTCGTTGGGTTGCCTGCCTCGTCCTTTCCCGAAACGTACGTATAGTCCTGCGTGAGCTTTATCGATGCTTCCTGGCCGTCAATCGCGATTACTGACGGGTTCGCCAACACCTTGCCTTTGTTCTTGCGTTCCAGTGCCGTGAATGTCCCCGCTATTGTGCGCTCAACCCCTGAAGCCTTCCCACGTAACAGATCGTTGTACTCCAGGGCAATTCCTCCGCGTGCAGAAACATCTACTTTCGACCACTCGTCGTACACTATGTTCAATGCGTTCTCTACGTCTTTTGCGGCGGTGTCGTTGAACTCGAAAATGCTCGCGTGGATCATCACTTGCTTCATGGGTGTATCTATCCTGCTGATGAGGTCTTCAGCTTCCTCCATTTTTGCCGGATTGGTCTTGATGTAGAGAGTCCGCGCTCGTTCGTCAACCGTAATAGAAGCGTCATCGAGTGCCGCCAAAGTCTTCAGGAGTGTGCTGACTTGTGCCGGTTCTGCGTACGAAATCCTGAATTGCTTTACCATCCTCGCTCCCGAATGCTTGAACAACCCTTCACGCGTCCCGAAAGTTACGGTGTTTTTCCCTGCACTGTAACACGCTACATCATACATTCTCATGAGGTAGTTGATTACTTCGTCTATTCTGACATCTACGAGGGTCATCGTGATTAGTATATCGCTTGGTAATGATGGATCTATGATGATGTTGCGCCCTATTCTTGCCATGAGCATCCGCAGAATATCCCGCAATTCAGCGTCCCGAAGCTCCACTGTAATTCTTGCGTCAACTCTGAATGGGAGTGAAGTTTCCGGGTAAACTATGGCTGTTTTTGTTTTTATCGGCGGCGGGAATGCATTAATATGTTTCTGGGTTTTTATCCTCATAGTGTAGCCGTCAATCGATCGTGAACTGTCATTAATTTTTATGGGAGCAGTCGTCTCTATTGTTATTGCTGTGTCTGGCGAAATATCCTCAATGTTGAAGCTCTCAACAAGCGGTATAGCACTCAAATAATTTTGGGTGGAAGCATTGAGGTCTTTTACGTTTTTGGGCTGTGTATCTTTGAGGAGGAGACGCAGGGAATTATTCACCAAATCAGGCACGGGGGCAGGGATATTTTTTCCGTAGAGCCTGATAACAAATTCTTCTGACCCGAGCTGGTATATGTTGCAGTTTGTCAGAAGGGAACGCGCAAAGGCACATTCACTTATCGACACAAGAAGCATAAAGACAACAAAAGCAAATATCCTCCTCATTTAAGAAGCTACTCCGTTTCATAATATTCTTATTTTTTAGTAAGTAAAACATATTATACTACTTAAACGGACAAATGACTTCTTTCCCATTGCGTCTGATAGTAATACCGTCCTTGCGTATTCTCACAACACGCCCGGCATCTCCCGGAAGTTTCGTGCCCGTACGAACTATAAGTCCCTTCTCCCCGCCCATCTCGACAACAGCAAGGCTTGACTTCCCCGACAATATTACGCCCTTCACGAGGACATCAGGCTGTGCGTCGTCGTTATCGTTCGTTGTGCTCTCTGTACTTTCTCCCGCTGTGTTCACTGGTAAACTTTCGGGACTGCCCGTCATCTGTCCTGAAAGATCCTCAAGCCCGAACTCGTTGTAGCCGTCGAGGGTAAACAGTCTCTTGTTCATTCCGCTCAAAGACTGCGCGAGAGCTTCTCCGCCCTTCCTCATAGTGCCGACAGTTTTCGCGACCTCAATAATTTCCTCAAGTGCTTTATTTTCGGTGCCGGCATTGGGTATTGCAGGGTCGTAAGTTTCGCCGTCAAACTTTGTTCTTTCCGCCAAAAAATAATTCAGCCCCGCCCATAATATTCCGAGCAGAAGCAGAACAAAACACAACAGGCGTATCAACTTGGCCTGATCGTCATCGATTACTCCCGTAAGAACTTCCCAAAAAAAGTTCAGTGCTTCTTGAATGTCATTCATTCGGGCATCATAGCCTCAAGTACAACGTCAGCATTCACAAAGTAATCCGGCCTGCTCTGGTCGCGCTTAATCCTCAATGAGTTTATGCGTGATGCAAAAGGTAACATTCGCCAGTCCGCAAAGACTTTCGCAATCGCGTAATAATTCCCCTGAAGCTGTAGCGTCAGAATATTATCGCCTGTGTTCATTTGCAGAAGGTTTACTTCATTGTCATCTATGGCCTTGCGCACCTGTGAATAGAACTCTACGATGTCGTTGGCTGTGTCGGTGTTCTCAATGCGGAGGCCTGTGATTTCTACTAGGTTTCTGTTTTTTTCCTGCATGTTTGCCATGAGGGACTCATAATTTGCACGTTCATTCTCTAGAGTGTCGAACTCCTCGCGGTAAGTGTACAGTTCGTGCACAGAGTACCAGACCCCGAACGCAAGCGCAAGGCATAACGCAATGAAAATTCCCGTGAACAGCAGAAACAGCCTGTTATCCTCCAAGATAAGCCTTCCTTACTGCCTCCGACGCTAATAATTCTTGGCCTGTTCCTGTCGTTACGATCTTCCCGGTCTCCATGACGTAACCCCTGCTGGCTATGCTCAAAGCCATCTGTGCGTTCTGTTCGACAAGCAGAATAGTAGCTCCTGTTCTGTGAAGGTCAGCGATGATGTCGAAAATCTGCTCGACAAGTATCGGCGCAAGTCCCATTGACGGCTCATCAAGCATGAGTAATTTCGGACGGCTCATCAATGCCCGGCCCATAGCTAGCATCTGCTGTTCTCCTCCCGAAAGAGTACCGGCAACCTGGTTCATTCTCTCCTTGAGGCGCGGGAACAGTGAGTATACTTTTTCGAGGTCATCAGAAATATTCTGTGTCTGGGTGTATGCTCCCATCTCTAAATTCTCCTGCACGGTCATCTGCGCGAACACTCTGCGGCCTTCAGGGACTTGTGCGAGTCCGCGTTCTACCACTTTATGCGGGGGAATTTTGGCGAGGCTCTCACCCAAGAACGATACACTGCCTGTTGCAGGGTGTAATAGTCCTGATATTGTGTTCAGGGTCGTTGATTTCCCTGCTCCATTTGCGCCTATCAGAGTAACTATTTCGCCGTCATAAACATCAAACGATATGCCCTTTATCGCGTGAATGCTCCCGTAATACACGTTGATGTTCTCGACATTCAGTACTGCATCACTCATAGCTATACTTCCTTTCTGCGGCCAAGATAAGCCTCAATAACGGCAGGATTATTCTGTATCTCATCAGGAGTACCTTTTGCGATAATCTGACCGAAATTCAGAACGCATATTCCCTCACAGATATTCATTACGAGGCTCATATCGTGTTCGATTAAGATTATGGCAATCTGGAACATCTCGTGAACTTTTCGTATATTGTCCATGAGGTCGGCTGTTTCTGAAGGGTTCATTCCGGCGGCAGGCTCATCGAGTAATAGCAGTGAAGGATTCGTAGCAAGTGCCCGGACGATTTCGAGTCTTCTCTGTGCTCCGTACGGGAGAGATCCTGCAGGTACGTCGGCCATATTCTGCATGTCGAAAATAGATAGCAGCTTGAGTGCCCGTCTGTGTGCTGCAACTTCCTCACGTCGATAATTCGGGAGGCGTAATATCGCGCTGAACATGTTATAGTGCATCTCGTTGTTCATTGCCGCCTTCACGTTATCTACGACGCTCAAATTCCGGAACAACCTGATGTTCTGGAACGTACGCGCAATCCCTGCCCGGTTGACCTGCATGGTGTTCATGCCGTGAGTGTCGCGCCCGTTGAGAAGTATAGTTCCTGTTGTCGGCTGGTAGACTTTCGTGAGCAGGTTGAACACTGTAGTCTTACCAGCACCGTTCGGCCCTATAAGCCCGGCTATTTCTGTGCGTCCTATGGTCAGGTTGAAGTTGTCGACCGCCTTAATGCCGCCTAAAGTTATGCCCAAGTTCACGCACTCAAGAACGGGATCTCGTGCCGCATCTCTGTCGGGTAATATTGCCTTTGACGGTACAGGAACGTATTTCGTTTTCGCCTTCATTATTCCGCCTCCTTGCGCCTGAAAGGATTTATGCGATTCAGGAAGTTCTTTATCTCATCATTATTCGTTGCCAGCATCATCACGATTAATATTATGGCATACAGTAACATTCTGTAGTCGGAGAACTGCCGCAATTTTTCGGGCAATATAGTCAGCACTGCCGCCGCAATAATCCCTCCGAGCATGTTCCCCTGTCCGCCGAGAACTACGAATACCAGTATCAATATGGACGTGTTGAAGTCGAACTTGTTGGCTACTATCGTCGAGTAATTCATAGCGAACAATGCCCCCGCCGCCCCTGCAAGTGCCGCTGATGTTACGAACGCCATCATCTTGTATTTCGTTATGTCGAGGCCGATACTTTCTGCCGCTATTCTGTCATCACGTATGGCCATAAACGCACGACCCGAACGCGAATTTACGAGGTTGAACACGACCATCAACGCAATCATCAGCAAAATAAATCCGGCCGGGAATGTCGCGATTTTCTGAATGCCGCTGATACCCATAGGACCCCTGATGATGAGCCTTCCGCCTTTGAGTAAGCGCGTAGTGTCCGTGAGCATACTGAAATGAAGCCCCTGAGAGTCCATACCGAAATAGAAATTATTGAGCAGGCTCTTTATGATTTCACCGAATGCAAGAGTAACTATTGCTAGATAATCTCCCTTCAGGCGCAATACTGGAATCCCTATCACGAAACCTGCAAACGCAGCGAACACTGCCGCAACGATCATAGCAAGCGCAAGCCTCACGGGAGCATTCGTGATTACCCCCTGCATGAGTATTGCCGACGCTACACCCGAAAACGCACCGACCGACATAAAGCCAGCGTGGCCAAGTGATAATTCGCCAGAAATACCGACAACAAGATTCAGTGAGACCGACATTACCATATAGGCGCAAATAGGGACTAACATTCCGCGCATCGACGAACTCAAAAATTTTGTGCTGCTCATCACCTGACAGATAACATATGCCGCTATCACTACCGCGTACGTAAGGTATATTCTTCTTGCTTCTACTCTCTTGAGGTTGATTAGTCTTCTCATCGTCATAATTTACACCTTCTCCTGCGCCTGTTTTCCCAAGAGTCCCGCAGGCTTCACTAACAGCACTATGATTAACACCGCGAACACGACCGCATCAGACAGCTGGCTCGAAATATATGCCTTCGCGAAAATCTCAATCACTCCGAGCATAAGCCCCCCTAGAAACGCTCCCGGTATTGACCCGATGCCGCCGAATACTGCCGCCGTGAATGCCTTGATTCCGGGTAACGCTCCCGTCGTGGGCATGAGTGTCGGGTATGCAGAGCACAATAACGCCCCCGCTACTGCCGCAAGCCCGGAACCTATCGCGAACGTCAGCGAGATTGTTGCGTTTACGTTTATGCCCATGAGCTGTGCCGCGCCTTTGTCCTCTGAACATGCACGCATAGCCTTTCCGAGTCGCGTCTTGCTGATGAACAACGAGAGAACGATCATAATTACGACACATGCTGATATAGTGAGTGCGGTTATGTGTGAGACCGATAATTTACCCTCAAAGAGCTTGAACGCACCTCGTCCGACAATCGACGGAAATACTTTAGGGTTCGACGACCATAATAACAACGCTGTATTCTGCAGAAAGTAGCTCATGCCGATAGCCGTAATCAGGACTGCAAGTGATGGGGCCTGACGCAGGGGCTTGTACGCAAGACGTTCTACCAGCATACCAAGCACAGTACACACAAACATAGCGAGGATTACGCCGACAAACGGAGGAAACTCATAACGTGATACAGCATAGAAGCATACGTAAGCACCGACCATGATAACATCACCGTGAGCGAAATTCAGCATCTTGGCAATGCCATATACCATTGTGTAGCCGAGCGCAATAATCGCATATATACTTCCTAAACTAATGCCGCTGATAAAATAATTCAAGAATATCATGTGAAAGTTTTTTGCTCCTCATATAAAGAAAAGGGACAGCCTGAGATGTTCATACGGCCATTAATCCCAGACTGCCCACGAAATTTTTTAGCTGTTAGTCAAGTCCGACATACGCGCCGTCTTTGATTACCATACCTTTGGGGTCTTTCGTTACTTCACCGTTTGCCGCCCACCTGACATTTTCGCCCGTTACGCCGTTGAATGTCATCGTCGTGAACTGCTCGATCATCTTTGCGCAAAGTTCTTCTGCACTCATATCCGCCGTAGCTTTTGCCTGCGTAAGTGCCTGGCAGTATGCGTACACACAGTCATAGCCGTCCGCCGCAAACTGGTTCGGTATCTCTCCGTGCCTCTTCTGGTATTCTGCTACGAAATTCTTTGTGCGTGCGTCTGTTGCGTCAGAGTTGAACGGGGTCAGAAGCATAACTCCCTCCGCTAATGACTTGTCGAAACCTTCCATCGTCAAAATTCCGTCCATGCCGTCGACACCAAACCACTTGGGTGCATAGTCCATAGCTTTTGCCTGCGCAAGTATGAGTGAGGCGGGCTGGTAATACATCGGAAGGAACACGAGTTCGGCTCCGTTCGTCTGTGCTTCAGTGAGCTGGACGGAGAAATCGTTATCGTTGCCGTCCGCAAATGTTGTCTCGCTTACGACCTCAAGTCCGAATTTCGGAGCTGTCTCCACGAACGTATCACGAATGCCCTTTGAGTAAACGTCGTCATTTTTCCAGATGACCGCTACTTTTTTCGCGAAACCTTTACCGCCTATATACTGCGCGCTGGCTGTTCCCTGGTTCGGGTCAACAAAGCACATCTGGAACACGTTGTCTTTGCCTTCTGTTACTGCCGCACTTGATGCTGACGGTGTGAGGGCGAAAATCCTGTCCGCAAAATTCTCGGCTGCTGTTGCCTCGCATGGTTTCGACGTTACGGAGCCGAGCGATAACTGCATACCCCAGTCCTTGAGGGCGTTGTAGGCGTTCACTGCTTTTTCGGCATCGTGTGTGTCGTCCTCGTAGCGCAACTCGAATTTGACATCGCCGCCCATTGCGTTAATCTCGTCGACCGCTATCTGTGCCCCGCGCATTGCCGCCATTCCGTAAATCGCCGCGCCGCCAGTGAGAGGTGCAGTCCCGCCGAGCTTGAACGCTGCCCCGAATGCACATGAAGACACCGCAAGAACAAGAAGCATTGACACTAATACTTTTCTCATCGTGAAAATTTCTCTCCTCGTAACAAAAATTTATGCTAATCCTGAATATTTCTTTATGGCCGTTCATAAAAATATATTTCAGGGTTGAAGCCGTAATGTACGAAAAAAGCGGCCTCTTTTGGAGTTAAGCCGCCTTGTTGTTCCCGAAAATTTTACGCCTTTCACTCCTGCCGTTATTCAGCTTTCAGCTCCGTAATGATGGCAGTAATGATAATAGCAAAAAGAGCATCGACACAATCACTATTCTTACTTCCTGAAAATTTCTTCATGTGCTGATACCCTCCTTCTTGTGATTAATGGCGCGGTAGGCAGGATTCGAACCCACGACCTAAGGCTCCGTAGGCCTTCGCTCTATCCAGCTGAGCTACTACCGCATATGGCGGTGGGTGTGAGATTCGAACTCACGATAGAGGTTTTAG
Organism: uncultured Synergistales bacterium; assembly: GCA_905233335.1. GTDB lineage: Bacteria > Synergistota > Synergistia > Synergistales > Aminobacteriaceae > JAFUXM01. The sequence goes on along the minus strand of CAJOED010000029.1, from coordinate 7,894 downwards.
CCCCTATACTCACTTAGCAGGCGAGCGCCTTCGACCTACTCGGCCAACCCACCATATTACGCAAAACAGCGAATATATTACCCCGCGAATAAAATCTTGTCAAGAATTACGCTTTCACTCCGGGGATTTCACGACATCATCAACAGCGCGATAACTACAGCACCAACAGCATGTACAAGCCAGAAACGCAAAGTTACAGCTGTCTCATCAAGTCCCTTTTTCTGAAAGTGATGGTGAAGGGGTGCCATGAGAAATATTTTCTTGTTGAGTTTTCGTATTGTGAATATCTGTATCGCTGAACTCAACATCTCTATGATGAAGATGAAGCCAGCAGGAATTATCGCGAACGTCCGCCCGTTCATGACGCACATAGCCGCAAGTGCCCCGCCCAAAAAGTGTGAGCCTGTGTCGCCCATGAATGTTTTTGCAGGCCGCAGGTTGTAGAACAGGAAGCCCGCCGTCATGAAGAACAGCTCAATCATAATTCTCGCGTTGAGTTCGTCAGCAGGAATGAGCAGAAGCATAACCCCCAGCGTAATCATGAACGCTCCACCAGCGAGTCCGTCGAGGCCGTCAGTGATGTTTACGGCGTTGATTGTTCCGGCAGTCATCAGGAACGCAAACGGTACAGCAATCCACCCGCCAGCGTCATAAATTCCCGGCCATAGTCCAAGCCTCCCCCGAAACAGTACAACTACAACCCATACTCCGCAGATAGCGAGCTGTAATTTGAGTTTCGACATGCTCGAAAATCCCTCGCTCGTGTGCGTGCGGAACTTCAGCCAGTCGTCAACGAAACCTACAAGACCGCTCAATACCGGAAGGCTCCAGAAGATTAGTGCGTCGAACGAAAAATTCATGAACAGCGCGATTACTCCCAACAACAAAAAAACTACTCCCCCCATTGAAGGAGTAGCCGCTTTTATCTCCGTGTCGATGTTCACGCCGTACCATTTCTGCTGGTTAGTGAGGTGAATATGACGCTGATACTTTATCCATACATACTGAAGCGCAACACTCAACGCAAAGAACAACAGCCCGGTGAAAAATCTCATTCTGCAAATTCCCCGACGATATGTTCAAGCCCGATACTGTGAGAGCCTTTCACGAGAAGTCCCTGCCACTCACTAATTTTTTTCAGCTCATCAAGTGCCGCGTGCCAGTCATCAGCAAAGACATAATCTCCGCCCTTCATGGCCTCGCGCCAAATATCGCCGACGAGTATTACGTGTTCTATGTCAGCAAGCAACGGTGAGAGTTCTGCATGATAACTCACTGAATTTTCGCCGAGTTCGCGCATTTCTCCGAGCACCGCAACTTTCCCGGAACACCTGACATTCGCGAATGTTTCGAGTGATGCTCTCATTGAGGCAGGGTTAGCGTTGTATGCGTCATCAACCAGGAACTTGTGCCCGCCGTCAAGAATGATTACTCTTCCCCTCCCCGGAAGAGCCTGAAACTCACCGACAACATCAGCGCAATCCTGAAGGGTCATGCCGAGTTCGTGAGCAGTGGCAGAAGCAAGCGCAAGAGGTACGGCGTTATGTTTTCCCCATATCCTTGCGGTGAAGCGTGCGATCTCCTGCGTGGGTCTGTGAGCTACGACGAACGACATCAACGGGAGCGTGTTATACGACGTGTCATGGCTTATCACAAAATCAGCGTCCTTATTCTCACCGACTCCCATAGACTTCACCACGTACTTGAATGCGCTGCTCAAATATTCGTTGTCGTTGTTGTAGATTATTTTGCTGATTGAGGCCGGACGTGTAATCTCTAATTTCTCCTGAAGAACTCCCTCAACACTTCCGAAACCCTCAAGGTGAACAGGAGCTACAGCGGTCAATATTGCGATTGTCGGCGGAAAATACTCGGAAAGTTCGCGTATCTCTCCCGGTTTGTTTGCGCCGAACTCAAGAATGCATATCTCCGTTTCGAGCGGCATTGCCATAATCGTAGCCGTGCACCCTATGAGAGTGTTGAAGCTCCTTTCGGGGGCGTGTATCCTGAAGCGCGACGACAACACCTGCTGGAGTGCTGCTCTCGTCGTAGTTTTGCCGACACTGCCGGTTATCGCTATGATGTCGTGAAGTTCATGTGCCCGTAGTTTTCGTGAAGCAACATGCGCAAGATCTCTTTCTGGGTCGTCAAGCTCTATCACGGGAACAGAAATATTTGCGGGAGCTTTGCCCTTCCTCACGATGACTAACCCTGCTCCGTTGCTGATGGCCTGCGGGATGTATTTATGGCCGTCTGTCTTCTCACCCTCAAGAGCAACGAATGCCCCGCCCGGTATTACGTCTCTGCTGTCGGTGGCCAAGTGTGAAGGGAACTCCATATTTGCGAACTCATCAGGAACATTCGCGAACAGTTCAGAAAGTTTCATGTTCATTAGTGCGAATCCCTCCATGCTTTTACTGCTTCAGCGTCGTTGAAGGGTATTTTGTGATTCTTTATCGTTATGAACTTTTCGGGGCCTTTTCCCGTAATCACAAGAATATCTCCCGCGTTCAGGCTGTCGAGCGCATAATTCACGGCTTCGGGTCTGTCGGTCATTATTCTGTATGGTATCGTTGCCCCGCCCGCAATAGCTTCTGCGATTTTCACCGGGTCTTCGTCGCGTGCGTTGTCGGAAGTGATGATTATCTCGTTCGCAAATTCCGATGCCGCTTTACCGAGTTCCGGCCTGTTCTGCTGGTATCTTCCGCCGCCATGACCGAACACCGACACTATACGACGCTCATTCCCTGACAACCGGCGAATTGTGCCCAGTACGCTCCGTAGTGCTGACGGTGTGTGCGCAAAATCCACGAACACACATGCTCCGTTGTTGAGGTCGATACGTTCGAGCCGTCCGGGTACTTGAGGTACATTCGCAACGCCGCGTATTATTGCGTCATCATCGACACGACCACGCATAGCCGTAACAGCACACAATACGTTCATGATGTTGAAATCGCCGACGAGGGGAGAATGAAGATTGAGTGAGCCATTAATCACCAAGTCCGTGCCGTTGAGGGTAGTTCGTGAACTCGTTACCCGCGACTCTGCTCCCTCACTCAAACCGAAACCGCGCACTTGGCCGGGAAATTCAGCGGCTAACTTTCTGCCGTACTCGTCATCATAATTTGCCGCGCCCGTGAAGTTTTCTTTTGTGTACGTCGTGAAGAGTAATCTTTTCGCCTCAAAGTAATTCTGCATATTCACGTGAAAATCGAGATGCTCCGGGTATAAGTTCGTGAACACAGCAACATCATAGCGCGCTCCCTTCAAGCGTCCCAAGTACAGCCCGTGAGATGACGTTTCCATGACGCAGGCCCCGCACCCGTTCTTGACCATGTTAGCGAGCTGTCGTTGAACTATACAGCTTTCCGGGGTTGTCCTGTCAGCGTCTTTTTCTGTGAGGCCGTCGCTCTCTATGATTGTCCCAAGAAGCCCCGTGCGAATACCTGCCGCCTGCAGAATGCTCCGTGTTATGTATGTCGTTGTAGTTTTGCCGTTAGTGCCGGTAACGCCGACCATCAATAATTTTTCTGCCGGGTGTCCGTAAACGATAGCAGCAACTTCACCGAGATAATCACGCACACGCGGGACGATAATTTGAGGGAGTGGGGAGTCCACTTCACGTTCGCACAACAACGCACAAGCTCCGCGCTCTTCCGCAGAACTCACGAAATTATGCCCGCAATACACGCGAATAATGTACCCGGCTTTACGTCCCTGCTGTCAGAAATTACATCATCAACAAAAAAATCCTGATACTTTGCACGGACTTTTACGCTTTCACCTTTTGCCCGTATAAAGTTCAGGACATCAACAAAACTTGCGCCCAAATTTTTCTACCTTCCTTTTTTATGTTTTATGTGAAAAATATCATGAATAATATTCGAGTTCTGCCATTTCCTCAACTATCGACTTGAACACAGGAGCAGCAACTTCACCGCCGTAATACCTTCCGTTTGACGGTTCGCCTATCACTATCAGCATGAGGTACTTGGGATCTTCATACGGCCAGAAACCTATGAATGACCCGACGTATTTACCCGCCGCATATCCGCCTTTGCCCGCAACCTGTGCCGTTCCCGTCTTCCCTGCAACGTTCGTTATCGTCGTCGCCGCCCTCTTGCCGGTGCCTTCTGTGATGACCCGACGCATTGCCGCACGAATCCATGCTGTTGTTTCCGGCGTGAGGACTTCCCGCATGACTTTAGGCTCTCCCCTGTAGACGAGTTCGCCCGATGAGTTCACAGCTTCCTTCACGATGTACGGGCTCATGAGCTTTCCGCCGTTGACGATAGCCGCCATTGCCGTAGTGAGCTGTAACGGGGTAACGGCCAAGCCCTGACCGATAGCGATATTTGCCGGAGTAATGCCGCGCCAGTTTTCCGGGTAAGGGAGAATGCCTTTTGCGACTCCGGGTAATTCTACGTCGCTTTCACGCCCGAAACCAAACGCTTGAAGGCTCTCATAAGTTTTCGTTCTCTCTGCGCGTATTCCTATTTGTGCCATTCCGACGTTCGATGACTTTATGAGCAGGTGTGCCGTGTCTATGTTTCCGAGTGCAACGCGGGCATCCGACTCCCTGATGAAGCCGTCTGCTACTTTGAGTTTTGCGGGACAGAAAAATATTTCGTCTTTCTTTGCCCAGCCCCGTTCGAGTGCTATGCTCAAGTATATGGGCTTGAACGTTGACCCCGGCTCATATCCCCTGCTGATTGCCGCGTTCGACAGTGCGTCAAGTGTGAGGCTCTTTCTGTTGTCGGGGTTGTACGTCGGGTAGCTTGCCATTGCGAGAATTTCTCCCGTGTTCGGATTGATGCACACAGCGGAAGCCCATTTTGCGCGTTCGTTCTCTGCTGTCCTGAAGAGGTGCTTTTCGACGACGTACTGTATTCTGCTGTCGAGCGTGAGAGTGATTACGGGCGTTACTGTTCTGTGTTCTGTGTCCTGCTCAAAGAGTGTTGCCGCCTGACTTCCGGGACGACGCACCACGATTTTTTGTCCGGGAGGATTGTAGAGCGTGTTGTCCCAAGCCTGTTCGATTCCTGCCTGGCCTTTGTTGTCGTTGTCGCAGAAGCCGAGAATGTGAGACATAAGACGCTGGTTAGTGTATTTTCTGTAAGGCTCATCTATCCTGCGAATTGCGCGGATTTCACGCATGAGGTTTCTGTAGACTGCGGCTTCATCTTCCGGGACTTTGTGTTTCAGCCACAAGAAGCGGGATTTTGTTCCCATGAGTGAAGCGATTTTTTCTATTGTGTCAGCAGAAAGGACTTGTGATAATTTTTCGAGGTCAGAAGATTTTACCATTGAGGGATCTATTGCGAACGCCGGCATTGTTTCGGAAATCACTAACGCATTGCCTTTCACGTCCTGAATTATTCCGCGCGTGGACTTCAGCGGAACTTTCCGCCAGTATTGATGCTGTGATTGCTGTACGATTCGTGGATTCGGGTAACAGTGCCTTGCTACGAGGGTAACGCTGATTACGGTGAAAAATAATACGAACAGTATCCAGGGATTGCCTGCTCTGCCTTTGCGACGTGAAGCCATGAACTACCTTCCGCCGAAAAGCCACGCAAGACTTGAACGCCAGCCGCCGTTGTTCGGAGTTACAGTTTTACGCGAGGCCGCAAGCCCTTCATTGCGCATGTGTACGGGGAGAGTTTCAGCCTTCACTACCTTCTGCATCCCTAAACTTTCCTTGCAGTACGAGTATATTCTTATCGGTGCTACAAGTGCCGAAAGTTCCTGACGCAAAACGACTTCTTCATCTGAATATTTCTGTATGGATTGATTGACTGACTCAAGATAATACGCAAGCCTTGCCGCGTGAAACCTGAGAATGCCGAGTCCTATTACCAGCCCGATAATCACTGTCAAAGCCGCTATAAATTTTATCGTTATTGTGATTCTTCCTGAACTGTTTTTGCGCATTCTCCCCGCCTCCGTTTTCCTTTCTGTGAAATTTTTGAAATTTTTACGTGAAAATAATATCACATAATGCTAAAAATACCTAGTCTTTATTAGTACAAAATGCCCTTAATTTTGCGCTCCTCGCCTTGTAGTTACGAGCTGTTTCTTCTTCTGATGGTGTCATCGGGTGTTTCGTGATGATTTTTCCCCTTCCCTCATTCTGCCACTGCCTGAAAGTGTGTTTGACTATTCTATCCTCAAGTGAATGATATGCAACAAAAATTATCAGTGCTTCACGAGGTGAAATTTTCGGGAATGCAGAGAGTAAGCGTTCGAGTTCTCCGGCCTCATCGTTTACGTAAATGCGCAACGCCTGAAATACCCTCCGAGCCGGGTGAGTTCCCATTTTGCGTTGTATGGGCTGCGGAAGTGTCCGGCGTATGACGTTCACGAGGTCGGTTGTTGTAGTTATGGGTGTCCTGCTCTGCTTGACGGCTCGTGCGATGGTGTCGGCGTATCGTTCTTCTCCGTAGTCCCTGAAGATTTTTGCGAGGGTCTTTGCGTCGGAATTGCGTAACACGTCGGCGGCAGTCGGTGCGGAGTCATCGTTTGAGTTCATGCGCATGTCGAGTAGTCCGTCGTTCTGAAACGAAAAGCCTCGTTCGGGAAGAGTTATCTGCATGTTCGACACTCCCAGATCAAACACATAGACATCAAACGCTTCATTGAGTTCTGCAAGCTCACCGAAATTCATGTGCACCGCTGAAAAGTTCGGGTAGTCCTTGAGGCGTTCACGTGAGAAGGATATTGCGCTCTCGTCGCGGTCGAGGCCAAGCACACGGGAGTCCGGGAAGCGTTCGAGGAATGCAGCAGAGTATCCGCCGAGTCCGAGTGTGCCGTCAAGAATTTTTGCGCGTCGTGTGTGTGCGGTGATGAGTTCGAGAACTTCAGAGAGCATTACAGGTTCATGATGCATGATTTTTGCCTTTCACTTTTTGTTAATTATAGCAACTCACTATCGCTAAGTGTGCACAGATTACAGAAAGCATTACGGGTCTTATGCTATGGCCGAGAGTGTGAGCCGACAACGGGCATAAATCCACTACCCGCAAAAAAATTCGGGTGTTGTGTGCCTCCATAGCAGACAGCATCACAGAATTTTATCCTTCACTTTTTGTTAATATGATAACACTGCGATAAAATTACAGTTATCCATCAACAATAATAACTTTCACGCGAAAGGAGAAATGCATACATGCCGGAAAAAAATATAGCCGATGTCATTCAAAATATACTTGACGAACACAGAGGCTTTGTTACTGTCAGAAGTCTGCCTTCGTTCATGAGTCCCGAATTGAGGTTTGAGCTTGGCCTGAAAACAGGTCTTCGTGCGACTGTAGTCCGCAGAAAAATAGAGCCGCTTCTTGAGGACAGATTTATTTTCCACTCAAAAGGACGTGCGTTATATATACTTACGCCGTGCGACTCTTCAGAACTTGTTATCGCTATATTGTCGGAGAAGAAACCCAAAAGCCCGAAAGACATTGCCCGCCGTCTTCCACTGATAAAATCAGATGTGCAAAAGATAATAAATAGTCTTGTAGAAGAAGGCCGCGCAAAAATCATACTCAATGAAGCTCTCGATGCCCGCGTTCTGTTGCTGCCGTTGAGGGAGATTGAGACGGTGAAAGTTTCTGTGCCGTCATTACCGGGAGAGTGTACAGAAGCAAAATTCCGGGCGGCGTTCGACGAACTCAACAACGGAAGAATTTTTGTGCGCATATGCGACTTACGGAGGAAACTGGGCTGGCCTCGTGAGGTCTTTGATGATATGCTGCGAAACTTACGCGACAGAGAAATAGTACAGCTTCACGTCGGAGATGCTTCAACGATGACACCAGAAGAAGTGCAGGACAGCTTTATGGACGAAAATAATTTCAGAATGGGATCGGTAACGTGGCATGTCAGATAACATACT
>CAJOED010000028.1 GCA_905233335.1 uncultured Synergistales bacterium | reverse complement strand
GGGGGGGCGACTGAAAGTCGACGGCTTCACTCAATAAAGCAAGACAGTATGTGTTGTGTGTGAATGTCGGAGGGGATTCGACCGTAGGGCGAGCTTGTTACGCTATAAAGCGCGAATAGGGACATGTTGCGTGTGTGTATGCGGAGGGGAGGCGACCGAAAGTCGACGGCTTCACTCAATAAAGCAAGACAGTATGTATTGTGTGCGAATGTCGGATAACAACGTGGAGAAGTTTTTTCTGACTGACAAAGCAAGCGTGTGTGATGTTGCGTGTTCGTGAAAAAAACACCCCCCGACAAAAAGCCGGAGGGTAATAATATCGTTGCCCTACTTCTTGAACGGCGCGAGTAAATCCTCGTCCCAGCCAACCGGCCTGAAGAATCCACCGTACAGTTCCGCAAGTGCCGCTTTCATTTCGTCGCTCTGATATGCCGCTACAACTTTCCCGTACAATTCGAGCTTGGCCGGATCCTCAAGATCTGCTGTACGTGCCGCAATCAAGTTCCAGTACTCATGCTCACGGGCTTTGTCCTCAAACACTGCATCACTTGCCTTCAGTCCGTTGTCGAGCGCGTATGTGTCGTTGATGACCCCTGCTGTGATGTCGGGAAGTGCTGAAGGTATCACGTTCGCGGCGAGTTCCTGAATGGTGATTTTGACGTTGTACTTCTCGATGTCCTCTTTCGCCGGGTTGAAGCCAGCTCCCTCCCTTAACGTAATCAGTCCTGACGTAGCAAGTACCTTTATCGCGCGGCCTCCGTTCGTCGGGTCATTCGGGATAGCGATAACATCTCCGTCTTTCACCTCATCGATGGTCTTAATCTTGCGGGAGTACAAATTCAGCGGCACTACAAACGTGTTGGCTATGTTCGTGAGCTTGTAGCCCCTGCTCGCAAGTTCGTCCGCAAAATATATCTGGTGCTGAAAGCCGTTCAGGTCAATATCTCCGTCTGCAAGTGCCCTGTTCGGAGTAACGTAGTCCGTGAACTGTATGATTTCGAGGTTGATGCCCTGTTTCGCGAGAATTTCTTTTGCGGGCTGCCACATCTCATCATAGACGCTCCCCGTAACACCAAGCCTCACTGTTTGAGCCGCCGACGCACTCACTACGAGCGCAAGTACAAGCAATAACGCTGCAAAAAATTTCTTTGCCATAACAAAAATACTTCCTTTCATGAAATCTATAACACACGAGAAAAATAATCTCCCTCGTTATGCCCTTAAAAAGTCATCACGTTTGGGCGTGAAGATGTCTAACAGTTTCCCCGCCTCAATGCACACAGTACCATGAACAATACCGCCAGGAACTATCACCGAATCCCCCTGGCCAAGTTCTGAACTCTCATCGCCGACCGTGTACTTGAAGCGTCCCGACAGAACATAGCTGCATTGTGTGTGAGGGTGTGAGTGCAGTGCTCCTTCTGCTCCCGCCTCAAAGCCGACTTCTACCGCCATCAACTTATCGTTCCACGCAAGAATGCGCCGTGTGCTTCCTCCGGCCAAGTCCTGAAGAAATGTGTCTTCATGCCGTACTACTATCATTAATGTGTGTTCCTCCTCGCAAAATATTCGCCGAGCCACTGAACAATACTAACGCCCAGCACCAGCACAATCACCGTAACCCACGTAATGTCTATCATGTTTCTGTCGTGCCCGTAACGTATCGCGAAATCACCGAGTCCGCCCGCACCAACAGCACCCGCCATTGCCGTAAGTCCCAAAAGGCTTATCGTCGTTATCGTTATTGCTCTGATTATCGGCGCAAGACTTTCACGCAGATATACACGGAAGATTACCTCCGTCGGACTAGATCCCATAGACAACGCCGCTTCTACCAGTCCTTTATCCGTTTGGGCAAGAGCACTCTCCACCTGTCGCGAAAAGAACGGTGTAGCTCCGAACACCAACGGCACAATCACGCCCCGGACGTAAATAGCTGTTCCCATTATCGCGCGGGACAAAGGCATTAACGCCGTCAACAATATTATGAACGGTATCGAGCGGAAGAGATTTATGATTTTGTCGAGCACCTGATACACTGTACGATTTTCCATTATGCCGCCCGGTTTCGTTACGGTTAATATTATTCCGAATACTAGCCCGAATACGAATACTATTGACCCCGCCCACGCCTCCATAAGCAGCGTATCACCGCAGGCCTTCCAGAACTCCGGCAGTCTCCTCATCAAGTTCGGAAGCCAGTAACTAAGCTCCTGCATCCTGTATCACCTCAACACGTATATTTTTGTCCCTGTAGTACTGTATAGCGCGGTTAATTCTCTCACGTTCGCCGTTGAAGATTACGACCGTCCCGCCGACCATAGCTCCCGAAACTATTTCTACGTCCGCAAGAATGATATTTATCTCCAGGTCAAACGCACGGGAAGCATACGAAATCAGCGGCTCTGACACATCAGCGTACACATACACAAGCCTAGCCATGACCTCGCCAGGTTTGAGCCTCACGAGCGGCGAATCATCACGTATGAGCGTCTCTATTTTCGACAAGTTCGACGTTGTGCGCACAAAGTTTCTGGTTACGGGGTGCTTGGGTGATGAGAATATCTCGAACACATCGCCGGTCTCTATGATTTTTCCTGCGTCCATTACGGCGGCTTTGCGGCAGATGTTCTTCACGACCTCCATTTCGTGAGTGATTACTACTATGGTCAGGCCAAGTTTCCTGTTGAGGTCTTTCAGTAATTGCAATATTGCTCCTGTTGTCTGCGGGTCAAGAGCACTTGTTGCCTCATCACAGAGTAATATTGTCGGGTCATTCGCAAGAGCACGGGCAATAGCTACTCGTTGTTTTTGTCCGCCGGAAAGTTCTGAAGGGTAAGCGTTCTCTTTGTCGGGGATGTCCACCAGCGCAAGAAGTTCACGCACTCTTTCGCGTATCTGTTCGCGGGTCATGTCTTTGAGGGGATAAGCTACGTTCTGGAGGACTGTGCGCGACGGCATAAGGTTGAACTGCTGAAATATCATGCCGATTTTCGTCCGGGCTTTGTAGAGTTCTTTGGGTTTTAGTGATGTCATCTCTACACCGTCAATTCTCACGTTCCCGGAGTCAGGACGCTCAAGAAGATTTATGCACCGTACAAGCGTAGATTTTCCTGCTCCCGAAAAACCGATAATCCCGAAAATTTCTCCGTTGTTTATCGTCAGTGATACGTCATTAACGGCGTGTATTGCGCTGTCTTTTTTGTCTGCGTGAAAATTCTTCACAACATGTTCAAGCTCTATCAATGGAAAATAATCCCTCCTGTGTATAAAAATAGCGGGAAGCCGTTTTGTGATTTACGTACTCCCCGCGTTGATGTCATTCACACGAACAGCACGACACTATGTGCATTCACACATCATCATGCTGATAGTAATAATTGTGCTGTCGAATAATTTTTCTGTACTCATAGTGTGAGAGATTATATTACCCATAAAGCGGCAATGTCAAGAAAACTTACAGCCTGGAAATTATCTCGTCCCTCATCTGTGAACCAGTAATCTTCTTTGTGCCCTCCGTGAAAATATCAGGCGTTCTCAATCCCGCTTTCAGAACATCATCAACAGCGCGCTCTATCTTGTCGGCCTCCGTCGTCATTCCGAAAGAGTAACGCAGCATCATAGCCCCCGCAAGAATCGTCCCGATGGGATTCGCTTTGTCCTGCCCCGCAATATCGGGTGCCGAACCGTGAATAGGCTCATACAGTCCGCGATTGCCTTCACCCAAACTTGCGCTCGGTATCATGCCGATAGACCCGACAATCTGGCTCGCCTCGTCCGACAGAATATCGCCGAATGTGTTTTCCGTAACGATAACGTCGAACTCATACGGTGCGCGTATCAGCTGCATTGAAGCATTATCAACGTACAAATGATTGAGCTTCACTTCGGGATATTCTTTAGCAACGTCCTCAACAACTGAACGCCATAAACGCGAACTTGTGAGAATGTTAGCTTTGTCGATAGAAGTTACTATTTTGCGCCGTCCCATTGCCATCTTGAAGCCCACGTGAGCTATTCTCCTGATTTCGTGCTCGGTGTACTCCATGACATCACGCGCTGCCTTTTCGCCGTTTTCTGTCGTGAATGCCTCATGTTTTCCGAAATATATACCGCCGGTGAGTTCACGAACGATTATGAAGTCGATACCTTTTTCGGCAATATCTTTTCGCAGGGGACAGGCAGAAGCCAGCGGTGCAAATATTTTTGCGGGACGGATATTCGCGAACACCTGAAGCCCTTTGCGCACACCCAAGAGTCCGCGTTCGGGGCGTAATTCGGGGGGCTGATTGTCCCACTTAGGGCCTCCCACTGCTCCAAGTAACGTAGCGTCTGCTTCCTGGCATGTTTTGAGGCTCTCTGCCGGCAATGGCTCTCCGTACTTGTCGATAGCATTACCGCCCATAGCCACGCTCTGAAACTCGAACACACCGGGCGCAACTTTCTCAATAACTTTCAGGGCGGCACCGATAACTTCAGGACCGATGCCATCACCGGGTATTACTGCTACTTTCTTCATGTTGTTGTTCTCCTTTCTCTGTTACCCGTTCCATGTTTCTCCGGCTTCAACTGCTGCTTTCCACCGTTTGTATTTCTCTCTCATGCACACACCGCAGGGACGGTAGCCGGCCGCAATAGCTGTTGCCTCATCCTTGAAGAACACGCGAACTTTCTGATACGTGCCATTCTTCACCCACCTGTTGGCGGAAGGACAATCAAGCCTGCCGTATATCTTGAGCTTCTTGTTGCCGCCTAGAGTACCCTTCTCACTGCTAAGGTAGATTTTTCCGTCAGCACCGAGTAATTTATACTGTTTGCCGCTATCCATTTTTCTTTTTGCGCAATGAAGCCATCAACCCTCCGTCATCTATCATCTGCTTGATAAATTCCGGGAAAGGTTCAGCATGATACGTTTTGTTTTTCGTTTCGTTCGTGATTATGCCCGTGTCGAAATTCACGCTGACTTTATCGCCGTCCGAAATATCTTCTGCCGCTTCGGGACATTCGAGAATAGCAAGCCCGATGTTTATCGCATTACGGTAGAATATACGCGCAAAACTCTTGGCGATTACGCACGAAATACCCGATGCCTTTATCGCTACAGGAGCATGTTCACGTGATGACCCGCACCCGAAATTCAGTCCTGCCACGATAATATCACCGTTCGTTACCTTCTTGTGAAAATCCTTGTCGATGTCCTCCATGCAGTGTGAAGCAAGTTCTTTTTCGTCCTGGCTTGCAAGATAACGTGCAGGGATTATTACGTCAGTGTCTACATGGTCGCCGTACTTGTGAGCTATCATCTACATTACCTCCTCCGGATGAGCTATATGTCCTGCAATGCCTGATGCCGCCGCAACAGCAGGGGACGCAAGATACACTTCACTGTCAACATGTCCCATTCTGCCGACAAAATTACGGTTGGTAGTGGACACGCATTTTTCGCCCGCAGCAAGAACTCCCATGTGCCCGCCCAAGCAGGGACCGCAAGTCGGAGTCGAAACCACACAGCCCGCGTCAAGAAACACATCAACGTAGCCGAGCTTGATTGCTTCCCTGTATACTGTCTGTGTTGCAGGGATGATTATTCCCCTCACACCGTCGGCCAAGTGTCGACCCTTCATGATTTCGGCAGCGGCTTTGAGGTCGTCAATTCGTCCGTTGGTGCATGAGCCGATTACTATCTGATCTATCGCTATGTTCTTTCCTTCACGGGCTGGCTTTGCGTTTTCGGGGAGATGCGGATATGACACTGTGCAGTCGACATCATCAAGATTAATCGCAATCTCGCTCTCGTATTCCGCGTCGGGGTCGGGGTCATATGCTGTCCATTCACGACTCACTCTGCCCTTCAGAAATTCGCGCGTTATGTCGTCTACCGGGAAAATTCCGTTCTTTGCTCCTGCTTCTATGGCCATGTTCGCGATTGTGAGACGGTCGGAAATTGTGAGTTCCTTCAAGCCTTCCCCCGAAAATTCGAGCGATTTATACAGCGCACCGTCAACTCCGATTTTGCCGATGAGATACAGAATTACGTCCTTCCCGGAAACATACGGTCGCTTCTTCCCCGTGATGTTCACGCGAATAGCCGCCGGGACTTTGAACCACGTATAGCCAGCAGACATTGCCGCGCCCATGTCAGTGGATCCCACGCCCGTAGAGAACGCATTAACAGCCCCGTATGTGCACGTGTGAGAGTCCGCACCGATTATCGCCTCGCCGGGAGCTACAAGCCCCTGTTCGGGTAAGAGTGCGTGCTCTATGCCCATCGTCCCGACATCGTAGAAGTGCTCAAGCCCGAATCTTTTCGCGAACGTCCTGCACTGTTTGCACTGTGTAGCTGACTTTATGTCCTTGTTCGGCGTGAAGTGATCCATTACCATTACGATTTTGCTCTTGTCGAATACCTCGTCGAAACCTGCCGCGTTGAACTCATTGATAGCTACGGGTGAAGTAATATCATTGCCGAGTACCAGATCGAGCCTGGCCTGTATGAGCTGTCCTGCATGTACTTCAGGAAGTCCGGCGTGTTTGGCGAGAATTTTTTGTGTCATCGTCATTCCCATTTGTGAAAATTCCCCCTCATTAATAATGATAATAATGAATTAGTGTACCAGAAATTTTTTCTGAAGCTCGGTTATCTGTTCTTCCGTGATACCAAGCTCCTGAATGATGTAATTTTTCGCAGAGCCGTAATTATTTTTCAGGTAGTCAAGAGCACGGCGCATCATTGCTTCCGAAACATGATCCATGACGAACAAATATTTTTCTGCTTCCTCGTCATTATCCGTTATGGTACTCACAAATTGTTTTTCGCGGGCAATCTTCTCGGCGTTAAATTCGTTCGTGAGAAGGTAGTCGGACATGATAATTTTTTCGTCTACATCAAGAGCAGAAAGTATCAGCATAGCCGCAATTCCTGTACGGTCCTTGCCTTGAGTGCAGTGGAACAGGAGCGATTTATCTTCCGGCATTGATAACAACTTCCTGAACATTTCCGCATAACCGGCTTTACCCTCACGTCCGCGCAAAATTTCCACGTAAAAATTATCGTTGATTACGCCGCTCTTCACTATCGCAATAAGCATTGATTTTCTGTCGGCATCCCCAAGATTACCGTCGATGTATTCAGCAGCCTTCTTCATGCGGGGAGCTGTGAGTTCCATGTTCATTACGGAAAGATGCAGATTTTCTACGTCGTCGAGTTCAGGGTCTTGTGCTTTGTTCCTCTCGAAATCAAGACGCAGATCAATCATCACAGCCAGATTGTATTTTTCGGTGAGTACCCGGAAATCACTGCTCGTCCCGTCAGAAGGTGCCGCACTCCGCAATAACACTCCGCGTTTCACTGTCCGCCCGTCAGCAGAAGGATAGCCGCCGAGTTCCCTTGCATTACCGATGGCACTAAGGCCAAGAGTCTGGCTTCCGACAGTCGGTGAAAATTCAGCATAACACATTCCGCACGCCATAATAACTGCACACAAAGCCGCAAGAAATTTACTCATCGCCAAAATATTCCTCTAGGAACGCAAAACTCTTCATGCTGTCAATTTCGGGAATCAGCTGACCGCGTATAGTTCTGTCGATGCTTGCTTTCTTTCCTGCCTCATCTTTTGCAAAACGCATTGAGTGTGTAGAAAGTATCAGGTGCATGAACGGCATTAATTTTTCTGTCAGTGTGTCGATTTCTTTCTGTTCGGAAAAACCGAAATACGTCCGGCATATTGTGTCCCAAAGGAGTTTTGCGTCTTCCGGCTCAATGACGAGAACTTTCTTGAGAAAATCTTTCGTGAGATGCTCTGCAATTGACGGAAGATATACATACGACAGCATTATTACAGCAAAATCACAGAGCGGATGACCGTATGCCGCATCACCTATGTCTATGAGCTGAAATTCTCCGTCCTTCACCATGATGTTCCGTGAGTTGAAGTCGCCGTGTATGAATGTGTTTCTGTCCGGGATGTTCATAATGAGCGCGTTAATCTTTTCTGCCTCTTCATCGGTTATGAATTTCCCAAAGACCTTCACCGCTTCAAGTATATTTTGTTTTGCTGACGGCAGGCCGATTTCTTCCGGGACTCTGATTTTGTGCATCTGTTTCAGAAATTTCCCGCAGTTTTCGCCGATCTCAACGACTCTGCTTCTGTCCTCAAGGATTAATTGTGCCGTAGTCTTTGCGTCCAGAAGTTCATAGACGACCCCGAAAGACTCGCCGCACTTCACAACGTCATATGATATTGCCGTCGGGACTCCGAGAAGGAAAACACTCTGTGCAGTTCTGCGCTCCTTCTCCACGAAATCCAAAGGCAGACCGGGATTGTAGATTTTCGCGATTGTTTCAGGGTCTATCCTGTAGACGTGTCCGTATGCTCCTGCTCCGATCTCCTCACAGCCATCAATGGAAATTTCGCGCAATGGCTTTCTCACATCAAAGAGCTGTGTGAATCCTGTAACGTCGAAAATATCGAACACATCACGCGACACATTCAGGACTGTGATTTTTCTGTTGAGGGTCTTGCGTACTTTCATGAGCACACGAAGCCCGGCACTCGAAATGTACGATAATTCTGACGCATCAAAGACAGCCCCTGTTGTTTCGGTAGTGCCAAGCTGGTCAAAAATTTTGCGTTCCCATTCGTCCGCATTGTTTGAATCTATACGGCCCTTGAGAATAATTACGTTGTTATCCTCCATCGGTTACCTCCTTGTTTTGCATTGTGAACTCATTATAGCAATTACGGTTTCTTTATGCCGAACATGAAGAAATTTTTTCGCTTGTTGTAAAATAACGTACAGGAGGCATTAACTATGAGAATAATATACTGGTCGGACTATGCATGTCCATTCTGCTACATCGGCGAAACAATTTTGCGAAAGGCTTTCAGTGAGCTTGGCACGGACGAAAAACTCGAACTCGTCATGAAGAGCTTTGAACTTGACCCGACAGCTTCCCGCAAAGTTGCCTCGACAACACCGGAAAGATTCGCGCACAAATACGGCCTCACACACTCACAAGCCCTCGCACGCATTGAGGCCATATCGCGAATGGGACAGTCAGCAGGAATTGACTTCAGGTATTCGACAACGAGATACACATCGACGCTCGACGCACACAGACTGACGAAACTTGCGCAGGACAAATACAGCAATGACACAGCCGAAAAACTCACCGGCAGACTTTTCGCGGCATACTTCACGGACAATCAG
The DNA here is from genome assembly GCA_905233335.1 of uncultured Synergistales bacterium. GTDB lineage: Bacteria > Synergistota > Synergistia > Synergistales > Aminobacteriaceae > JAFUXM01. The sequence continues at coordinate 1,023 of CAJOED010000028.1, read as the reverse complement.
GAACTCGCGAATTATGACGTTCTCATGAGGGCAGGACTCGACGCGGGAATGAATGAGGCAGATATTGATGCGGTGCTGTCGTCGGACATGTATGAAGCTGACGTTCGCAATGACGAGAATGAAGCATATTCGCAGGGAGTTCATGCGGTGCCGTTCTTTGTCGTGGCGGGGAAATACAGCATTCCGGGAGCTTCGCCGCTCGATGACATGAAAGAAGTTCTGCGCAAGGGGCTTCACGTTCCGGCTATGTCGTGCGGGCCTGAAGGGTGCAGGCTGTCATGATTCTCACTGTGCCGGTGAAGGGCGTATTCTGGACTAACTGCTACTTTTACGCGGACGAAAACTCCGGGCACTGCTTCATTATTGATCCCGGTGCAGAAGGCGAAAAGTTGATTGATATTGCTTGGGGTCATGGATGGGTCATCAACAAGATATTAATCACTCACGGGCATTTTGATCACACGGGCGGCATTGCGGGAATACGGCGGAAAATTTCACCTCCCGTTTACGCTCACGAACTCGGAAAATTATATCTCACCGACACGACGAAAAATTTATCTCGGCTCTGCGGGACGAGCGTAATCGTTGATGATGTTCACTATGTCCATGACGGCGAAACAATCACGATGGGAAATTCTCACACGCTCCGGGTAATTCACACGCCGGGACACACTGAAGACTCCATTACGCTTTACGACGCAGGAAAGGGAATAGCCTTTGTTGGTGATACGATCTTCAAAGGGAGTCCGGGAAGCGACAAATACCCCGGCGGAAACACGAGAGATTTATACGACAGCATACGGAAAATCTTATCACTTCCCGAACGCACAGTGTTATATTCGGGGCATTCAGAGCCTACGACGGTTAGGGACGAACGCAAAAATTACCCCCTGCAATGACGACAGGGGGCGGACAAATAATTACTCTCCTGCCTCGAACATCTTATTGATACCGCTGATATACGCCTGCAATGACGCTTCAACAATATCCGTAGAGATACCCGACCCCGTATACATTTCACCC
>CAJOED010000027.1:10972-13657 GCA_905233335.1 uncultured Synergistales bacterium | reverse complement strand
CTCTTTGAGTTTTGCGCGGAGGTGAGTGAGTCCGTCCTCGAACTTTTCGCCGATGAAGCGTAAGAATACGAGTGTCAGCATAAGGTCGCGTTTCTCGAAGAATGAGCCGGAGTTGCGAGCCTGTCGGAGAATATCGCGGCACTTGAAGAGTGTAGCGTCGAGAGAAAAATTGTCGTCAGTTTTTTTCTTGGGCATGGGTTGCGCTCCGTGTGTGAAAAATTTTTTTATGTGATTATATACGAATTGACGCGCTTTTATCGCAACACTAAAATAATTCCCGCACATTTTCTTGAAAGGACTGATTATTATTTTCAGACCAGCAGACTTTTTACTCCCAAACGTCGAGGACTTATCACGATGGGCAGTCATAGCGTGCGATCAGTTCACATCAGAGCCGGAATACTGGCACAAAGTCAGGGACTACGCAGGCAGTTCACCTTCAGCGTATAATCTCGTTCTCCCTGAAGCCCTGCTCAATGACGACAACATGCAGGACATCACCCGCATAAACTCGACGATGAATGACTATCTCGAACACAATATTTTCACGGAGTGCAGGAACTCATATATATACGTTGAACGTGAACTCCTCGACGGCACAACACGACGCGGCCTCGTGGGGGTTATCGACCTCGAACAGTACGACTTCAGGGACGGCACAACTCCGAAAATCCGCGCAACAGAACTCACCGTAACCGAACGCATACCTCCGCGAAAAATTATTCGTGAGAACGCACAAATAGAACTCTCGCACGTAATACTTCTCTGTGATGACGAGAAACACGAAATTATAGAGCCTCTTACGCTCTCGAAACATGACATGAAGAAGCTCTACGATTTTACGCTCATGCTGGGCGGCGGGAAAATTCGCGGGTGGAGAGTTCACGGTGATCACGCGCGGGCGTTGAACATGAGAATAGACAGCTACATTAAGCGCAAGAGTAAGGAGTTGTCGCTTGTCTTTGCGGTCGGGGACGGTAATCATTCACTTGCTGCGGCCAAGTCTTGTTACGAGGAAGGGAAAACATCACGCTATGCAATGGTGGAGCTTGAGAACATTCACGATGACGCGCTGAAGTTCGAGCCTATTCACAGAATAGTGAAGAATGTTTCTGCTGATGATGTTATTGATGACATGAGGAAGGCAATATGCACTGACGAAAATACTTCATGGCCGGTGAATTATTACGCACACAACACAAAAGGCACTCTGTACATTGACGGCACAAAAGGAGCATCGGCGTTGATAGTCCTTCAGAAATATCTTGATGACAAAGGCTTCACGATAGACTACATACACGACACGGACTCGCTCATAAAACTCTCCGACGAAAATAACTGCGTGGGCTTTGAGCTTCCTCCGTTCGACGACAGCGCAAAAAGAGAATTTTTCGGCGTAATATCACGTTCGGGAGTTCTGCCGCGAAAAACTTTCTCAATGGGACATGCCCAAGAGAAACGCTACTACCTTGAAGCCCGGAGAATCAAATAATGCTTGCGGATCTTGGCCTGCTCTACTGTGCATTTTTCTGGGGCGTGAGTTTCCCGGTCATGAAAATTCTTGTCGGTGCGTACTCAACATGCTGGCTTCTGTTTCTGCGATTCACGATGGGTGCGGCTATGCTGTATGCTGTGTTTTTCCGGCGCGTGAACAAGTCCTTCCGTCATGACCTCAAAGGCGGAGTGATTATGGGATTTCTCCTGTTTCTTGCCGTAGTAACGCAGACTCTCGGCCTCAACTACACGACATCAGGCCGCAATGCCTTCATAACGTCGATATACGTAATACTTGTTCCGTTAATGCTGTGGGCTGTGCGGAAAAAATTTCCCGGCTGGCTCACAATAGGAGCGTCGTGCGTGTGCGTTGCGGGAATGTATTTTCTTGCGGGCGACGATATTTCGGGGGGCGTGAACGTCGGCGATGTCCTTACGATGATTTGCGCTGTGTTCTTTGCCATGCAGATTATAGCTATCAGCCGTTACACGCAGGACAGCGATCCCATAACACTAAGCGTTATCGAGTTCGCTACGATTGCGGCTATGTCGTTCGTGTGTTCGCTGGTGTTCGAGAGACGCACGGAGTTCGTGAACATTCCGACTCTATGGGGCTTGATGTTCATGGTGGTGTTTTGTACATTCGGCTGTTACACGGTGCAGGTAGTTGCGCAGAAATATGCGGAGCCTTCACACGCTACCATAATAATGAGCCTCGAATCAGTGTTCGGACTTGTGAGCGGAATAGTATTTTTGGGTGAAGTTCTGACTGTGAAGGGGGCGGCAGGGTGTGCGCTGATTTTTGCGGCGGTGATGATGTCGGAGCTTGCGCCGTTCATGAAGAGGAGCTGACACCATGAGGGTATTCACACGCACAAAGGCGGGGTACTCTCATCACATAAGGGGAGAATGTGTCCAAAAGGGGCTGACGCTATGAGCATATACCCAAACACAAAGAGAGAACATATCGTCTATAGCTCACAAAACAAAGGGACATTCTCACGCAACAAAATAACATTTGCTGCGGCGGTTCACTGCTCGCAAGAGGGACTGAAATCATGAGCGTATTCACTAACAGAATGGGAGCGTTTATCGGCTCAATGCACAAAGAAAGGCTTGAAGCTATGAGCGTACTCACTAACGCAGGGAGAAGGCATGAAATTATGTCGGGGAGTTCCACTCACAACAACG
>CAJOED010000027.1:0-10912 GCA_905233335.1 uncultured Synergistales bacterium | reverse complement strand
GGCTTCACGCAAGGGGAAGACATGAAATTACGTCGGGTGTTTTCACTTACGACAAGGAAGAGCATATCGGCTACAGCTCACGAAATCATGCTACAGGGGAGAACATGACACTATGCGGCATCTCACTGCTCAAAGAATCACATACCACTCTATGAAGAGGAGCTGAACACTTTTGCTTGACGACTTCAACTGGCTGTTAATATTCGCGCTGATTTTCGGGAGTGCGGCACTCTCTGTACTCGGCGACTCTCTCGGCTCAAAGTACGGCAAGAAGCGCATATCACTATTCGGCCTCCGTCCCAAACACACCAGCCGTCTCATTACCGCCATAACGGGAGCACTAATTGCGCTGGGAGTTCTAGGTGTTATGTCTGTGTTTTCGCAGGATGTCAGAACGGCGTTATTCGGCATGAAGTTATTGCAGCAGCAGATGTACGATTTACAGTTTCAGCTCACACGTAGCGAGGAGAACACAGCAATGATGCGCGTGAACTTGGCCGAAGCAGCAGCCAGCCTCGACATTACCGGTTTCGAGCTTGCGTCAATGAGGAATGACCAGTTGCTGCTCGAACAGGAGAAACGCGAACTTGAAGCCTCGCTGCAAATTATGCGTGAGGAGTTACAGCAGTTACGGCACGACATCAAGACCCTCAAGAGTGAAGCAATCGCCCTTAGTGCAAATGTGCTGCTTGGGCAGTCAGCGTTTGAGCCGGGAATGACTCGTGCGGAGATTACAGCAGAACTCTCTGCACTGAAACAACGTGTGAGGCTGAATGTTCTTGAGCGCATATCCGACCAGGCTTTTACGCGATTACGTGATGTCCCCGTTGAGTTCGACGCTGAAACAGAACGTGCACTGGTTGAGGAGCTTGCGAGTTCTGACGTGAGGCAGTATGTACGGGCATTGTCGGGGGAAAATTACACGGTCGGCGATAATTTGCGGGTAATGATAAAGCTGGAGTCCGGGACAAGCGTGTTAATGTACAGGGAAGGAGAGCCGGTATACCGAAAATTTTTCACGAACGATGGCGATGACCCGGAGAAAATACTTCATGTCTTTCTGCGCGAACTCCGAAACAAAGCAATCAATGACGGGATACTTCCTGAACCCGCAACTAACAGCGTCGGGACTCTTGACGGTGAAGCATTCTTTGAGGCTGTCGAAAAACTAGGAAGCATAACCGGAAGCGTAATCATTAATGCGGCGGCCAAACATGACATTTACACGGAAGGCCCCGTAGTGATAGATATATTTTTCGAGGAGTAACATGAAACCCAAAGTGATAATTTACACCGACGGAGGAGCTTCACCGAATCCCGGCAGAGGAGGGTGGGCGGCAATATTATTCTCACCTGCACACAACAAAGAGCGCGAAATTTACGGTGCAGAACATGACACCACTAATAACCGCATGGAACTCACAGCGGCGATACGTGCGCTTGAAGCCCTGAAAGTCCCGTGTGAGGTCGAACTCCATACTGACTCACAATACTTACAGAATGCCTTTGTCAAACGCTGGCTCTACAACTGGAAGCGTAACGGCTGGCGGGGTTCAACAGGAGGAGAAGTCCTCAACCGCGATTTATGGGAACGCCTCGACGAACTCACGAAAATTCACCGCGTAAAATGGCATTGGGTGAAGGGACATGCTGACGACGAACGCAACAACAGGTGCGACGAACTCGTGAGAACTGCCCGCAATGAACTTATTTAGGGTATTATTACACTTCATATGGCCGGAAAGTTTCGAGGAACATAAACAGGAACAAGAAATTACTCCCGAAACACAAAATCTTGAGGACGAATACATCTCTATGATGTTCGAGAGTGAGCCGTTCATGAAAAATGTTGACGGTCTTACAGTGTATTCGGCATGTGTATATCATTCGGCGATAAAGAGAATAATTTACGGTTTCAAGTACGAGGACAGAAAAAATTTATGCTTACCACTTGGCCGGGCAATGGGAAAATTTTTCACCCCTCCCAAAGTCGACTACATTATACCTGTTCCGCTTCACATGGACAGCAAGAGAAAATACAACCAGTCATACGAACTTGCAAAATCAATCAGCGAAATATGGAACATCAAAGCAATAGAGGCCGCGAAATGGACTCGTGCAATGCCACGCCGGGCAACCCTCAAAGCCTCCGAACGCATACAGCTCACGCCCGACGACTTCACGATAACGAGGGACATACGTGGACGACGAGCCGCAATCATTGACGACGTGTGCACGACTGGAACGACACTATCATGTTTTGCGCGGGCACTCGAACAGTCCGGAGTATGGGTGGTATGCGCTTATACTTTGGCGGCATCGGAAGAATAATCTATAATCTTGCAGGGTGATTATACTTTGCAGAAAGAAATGAAATCAGAAAATAATTCTATGGTACGTCATGCTGTCTTCATGATGGCGGGAACTCTTGCGAGTCGTGTGCTGGGTCTTGCGCGTGAAATTCTTGTTGCGGCGTATTTCGGTGCTACCCGTAGCATGGACGCATTCAACGTAGCGTATACACTCTCGAACTTGGCGCGTCAGTTACTCGCTGAAGGAGCATTATCGGCGGCGTTCGTCCCGGTTTTTTCGCAGGCACTCACGAGGAGCAGGGAGAAAGCTCTTGCACTTGCTCGCGGAACTATGACGGTGTTATTGGCTCTGACGTGTATAGTGGTTGCGGCGGGGATATTTTTTGCTCCCGGACTCGTCAGAATAATGGCTCCCGGTTTCGACGCTGAAAATCATGCGCTGGCTGTCGGACTTACGCGGTGGATGTTCCCGTTCTTGATATTCATATCGCTTGAGGCTCTCACTATGGGCGAACTGAACTCTTTAGGCTCGTTCTTTGTGCCTGCTTTGTCTCCTGCATTCAGCAACTTGGTATTCATAATAACAGCTCCATTCTTTGCGGCCAAGTTCGGTGTTTACGGGTTAGCGTTGTCTGTGTTGTGCGGAGGTTTTGCGCACTTCATGACGCAATGGCTTTACGGTTTCCGAATGAAGGCTGTACTGTATCCCACTCGTCCCGACCTGAAAGACCCTGACTTGCGGCGGATCATGAAGCTGTTTCTCCCGTATGCGGCCGGCCTCTCACTAAACCAGGTCAACCCCGTAATAAGTCGTATGCTCGGCTCATTCCTTCAGGAAGGGAGTATATCCGTCCTGAACTACTCGAACAGAATTTTGCAGCTGCCTCTAGGACTTTTCGTGATAGCTATATCGCAGGCAGTACTCCCACAACTATCACGGGCAAAAGATGACGATGAGTTCGCCGAAACTTTGCGTCAGGCTGTGAGGTTTGCGCTGTTCGTGGTGCTTCCGGCCTCGTTGGGAGTAATGGAGATTTCGCGTGAGTTCGTTCACTTGGTATTCGTTCGCGGTGAGTTCGGAGCGTGGGCTTGGGACGCAACATCATCATGTCTTGCGTTGAGTATGCTCGGTCTTCCTGGTATGGCATGTTCCACCGTCGTAATGCGTGCGCTCTATGCTCTCTCGATGCCACGTGAAGCCTTCAAGGTTACGCTGTTCAGTGTCGGGGCTACTGCTGTGTTCTCGCTGCTTCTCGTGTACCCGATGGGCTATAACGGTCTGGCACTTGCACCGGGTATAGCGTTCACGTTGTCGGGTATGCTTGGCCTGTACTTTGTGCGTAAGAAGCTCGGTCGTCCTTTGGGAATAATTACGCGGAGGGTAGCGGGTGATTATTTCGTTGCGCTGACGGTGATTGATGCGTCAGTTGTGCTGTATCGCTTCATATGGAAGTATAACCAGTCGGCAGTGCTGTATGTTCGTGCGTCGTGGGTGCTGGGAGTGATAGTGTTTGCGGCGGTGATGTATGCGGGTGTTACGCTTGGGCTGAAGTTCGAGGAGTGGAAGATGCTGCGTCAGGCGTTCGGGCGTAAGAGAGAAAAATAATCATGTCGGAATTTGACGGCAGAATTATATGCGGGGACTGCATCGAAAAGCTGAAGGATTTTGACAGTAATTTTTTCGACTTAGTGATAGCAGATCCCCCCTACTGGAAAGTCATCGGGGAAAAATGGGACTACAACTGGCGTACGGAACAAGATTATATTAACTGGTCGTACGAGTGGTTCAGGGAAATTTACAGGACTTTGCGTTATGGCGGAACTTTCTACCTTTTCGGATATTTCAGAATGCTGGCTCTGTTGGTTTCCCGTCTTCTTGATTTAGGCTTTGACTTACGGCAGCAGATAATCATCAATAAGGGAATGAAAGCAATTGCAGGGAGAGCCACAAAAAAGTATCGTATATTCCCGAACGCAACTGAGAGCATTTTGTTTCTGACAAAGAATAACATTACGTTTTCACGAGAGCTTCTGAAATCCCGGCAGAAAGCATTGAATTTTACATCGCGGTACATAAATGAAGCACTCGGCGTAAAATCAAACGGCGGAGGAATGTGGAGCATTTATACGGGGGATAACGTATGCGAACAGTTTCCGACCCGTGAACTATGGGATAAACTTCAGGAAATTCTTGATTTTTCTCTGCCGTATGACAAGGTTGCGCAGACTTTCAATCCTGAAATGGGCATAACAGACGTATGGAATGATATAGATTTTTACGCAGAAAAACGCTATCACACGACGCAGAAGCCTTTGAAGCTGATAGAACGCCTCATTAGTGCCAGTTCAAACGAGGGAGACAATGTGTTAGATCCTTTTGCCGGGAGCGGTACAACTTACATAGCGTGCCGGGAGCTGGACAGAATTCCTTTTGTGATAGAAGTAAATGAAGAGTACGTAAAAAAAATCAGACAGCGAGTTGATGAACACTTTGCACAGTTGAGCATGTTTTAATATTTATGTTTCTTGTTGCCGATGATCTTTATTTTTTTGTCAGTATCTCTCAATTGAAGAAAGCTCCTCATATTTTCATTAATATATGTGTCATCTGATACGTTAAACCCTTTGGATTTCAGCATATCTAGTTCATTTTTATAAAGTAGACTCGCGGGCGTAAGTTCAGAGAGTAAATTTTCACGTGATAAATCAGGCTCTATATAGTGCGATATTGTTATTTGCGGCTCTGGAGATAAAAAGTTTTCTATCATACACTCAAAAACTTTTATGGGATTGCACATATAGAACGGGAATTTATCCGGCCATAAATTTTTAGGGGCTGGGGTCTGATTTTTATTGCTCTCAATATGCTTTGTGTAAATGAAGTTGTAATAATTTTCAAGAAGCTCTCGGAAACGTACACACCTTTTTGATTTCGGCCATATCTCGAAAGCCCTTATGCGAATATCCGAAAAATTATTGTCATCAAAGCCGGGATAATCCGTAACAATCAAAATAAATCTCGGCGTTTCTTCCAGTGCCATTCGCAGCTCGTCTTCATTTCTTATAGCAATAAGCCATTTGGAATCGTTATTCCTCGTAATATTTTGTGAATGACAATAAGGACACTCCGAATTACTCCGCAATACGCCGCACCCACAAATCCGGCATTTGTCTAACTGATCAACTTTACTGCACGCTTTGACTTCCGAGCCGTCAATAATATCATTTCCCCTTGCTCCTGTAGCATTACCCTTCATTCCCGTAATCAATGAAGCTAAATGCTGTGCCGGGTATCCTATTTTAAGGTTAGGTGTCTGGTTTGTTACTCCTGCCCATTTATGCGCAAGTCTTCCCGGAGAAATTATCATGTCAGAAATAAATTCTGCTATTAATTTTTCATTGTCCCTGATTGTAATTAGAGTTTTATCCGGCTGCATAAACATTAAGTCTGTTGTTCTCCTTCAAAAATAGGGCTGTTAAAAAATTCTTTTGCTGTTACTCCGAGTGTCTTCCATATTTTGGCAAGATTAACGACTGAAATATTACGCTTTCCACTCTCCACACTTGCAATATAAGTTCTGTCAATCCCGGCATCAAGAGCAAATTTTTCCTGACTTATTCCTCTGTACTGCCTGAGTTCTTTTATTCTTTGTCCCACCTGATAACGAATCATCTTTACTCCTTTTGCTGTATAAAATAAATGTCTGTAGTTTTTAAGGCAACGGATTATAAGTAACACACTCTTGATTGTTTCCGTATGATATTTTCTTATACGCTATAATTTACGGAAAAATTTTTCAGGAAGGTGTTAATCATTATGGCTTTCACAGTTTGCGTTCTTACGGCAGCAGCGAAACGAGATACATACATAGCCAGCTACATAGCCGGAGACTCTCCCGTAACAGGCCACGACGTTATGAACGAAATGATAACCAAGCACGACATGCCGCAGAGACGAGTCATAGCATGGTTTGTGAATAATTACACGCGCCCGCTTGACTGGGTAATAGATGAGGATGCTACAGTAGAATTTATTGCGTCAACTTCACCGATGGGACAGAGAATATATAAACGTTCGCTTGGATTCGTGCTGATTGTTGCGTGTGCTAGGGTGCTGGGCAAGAAGGCAATTCTCCGGCACTCAATCGCTGACGGACACTACTGGGAGTTTGAAGACAGCGCGGTAACTCAATCGGACATCGACAAGGTGAAGGCAGAAATGAACGAGATAATACGCCGGGACTCACCGATAGTGCGGGAAATTCTCACGATAGACAAGGCGCGTAGAGTGTTTCAGCGTCAGGGCGAGCCGGAAATTGCAGAACTTTTTGTGCGCGCTAATCTTGACCCCGTAGAAGTCTACAGGTGCGGCGAACGTTACGGGTATTTTTGCGGCGGGCCTCTTGCACCGTCGACGGGATCACTTCGGACGTTCGATGTTGTACTGTACGAGCAGGGAATGTTATTGCGCTTCCCTGATACGGCATCACCAGAATCACTTCCCGAACTGAAACTGGATCCGTCAATGGGAAAAGTATTTTTTGACTATGCACACTGGCTGCAGGTTTTGGATCTGAATTACCTGAACAAACTGCATCATAGAGTTACGGAGGGAAAAATACAGGAGCTTATACTGATTGCGGAGGCTTTCCACTCACAGAGCTTGGGCAACATTGCGGAAGATATTGCTTCCCGTCCCGTGAAGGTCGTAACGATTGCTGGGCCTTCAGGTTCAGGGAAGACGACGTTTTCCGAGCGACTCAAAGTTGAGTTGATGGTATGCGGAAAAACTCCCGTAACCCTGCCGCTCGATAATTACTTCAAGGAACGCGAAGACTCACCCAAAGACGAAACAGGAGAATACGACTACGAACGACTCGACGCGCTCGACCTCGAACTGTTAGAGGACAACCTGACGAGAATATTAGCGGGTGAAGAAGTAGTTACGCCGGTGTACAACTTCATAAAGGGAGCGAAGGAGCCTGGAAAAATCATCAAGCTCAAGCCTTCCGACGTTCTTATTATGGAGGGCATTCACGGCCTGAACGATCACATTCTGTCAATGCTCCCGGAAAGTTCGAGGTACGGAGTGTTTGTTTCGCCGCTTACGGGAATATGCATAGACCCGCACAACAGGACGAGCACGAGCGACAACAGGTTATTACGCCGCATAATTCGCGACTACAGGACGAGGGGGAAATCAGCGCAGGTTACTCTTGAGGTGTATCCGAAAGTCATACGGGGTGCGCGCAAATATATTTTCCCGTACAGGAGCAGGGCAAACGCAATCTTCAACTCGTCGCTTCCGTATGAACTCGGTGTGCTGAAACCCTACGTTGAACCGTTATTGCACACTGTCGACGAAAATTCGAGCGTATTCAGTGAGGCGTTGAGGCTGCTGAACATTATTCGCTTTGTGCCTGCCCTCAATAATGACGGTATCCCGAACAATTCCGTAATTCGTGAGTTCATCGGCGGGAGCTGTCTTGATGTATGAGCCAGTTCTTTCTTGCGCTTCAGGAACTGCCCGAACATAAATTTGAGTGCGTTGATGCGCTGGAGTTCTGCAGAAGTATTCACAGTGAGTCCGTGAAGCTGGTAATGACTTCTCCGCCGTACAACATCGGGAAATCATCACTCTTAAGGACAAGGACGAACAGAAAAGAATAATCACGGAGCGGGGATTTACGGCATACAGGACATATAACCAGATTGATTTTGTGAAGGACAGAGCAGCTGTTGAGATACAGTTCGGGAAATATTTTTCTGTGCAGTATGACTTGCATGTGAAGCACACGTTTTTTTACGAGCGAGGAGATATTGACGTTGGCATTGAGATAATCCCGACGCACAAAATGATGTCGCTGATGTCCTCCGGCGTTGCATGGTATGAGAACGAACTCGCTAATATCGTCCGAGAAGGCCGCTCGAATCCTTCTGTACCCGTTGTGCTTTTGGGTGTCGAACCTGTATTATAATCTCATAATCTCACATATAAAGGAGTAATGTTATTCATGAAAAAATTGTTGCTGGCGTTATTGCTCGTTACTGTCCCTGCTGTAGTATTCGCTGCTCCTGCTCCCCCCGAAAAAGGACAGTGGGCTTATGCTCTGAATGAAACTTTGCCGCTGTACAGGAATGCCGACTCAAGTTCCCGCTATGAGGAAGTCGACATGCCCGAAAAATGGATCAGCGTTCCTAGTGCCGTACGTGATGACGAAAATTATTTATGGTACAAAGTCAAGGTCAACGGCAGAAACGGCTGGCTCCCACAGAACGGCGTGCGACTCAAAATGGGCGGAAAAAGCAAAGCAGCGGCCAACCTCTACAGCACATACCTGAAACACAAGCCCGAAGACACTACCAGCTTCAGTACAAAAAGTTCTGCGGAGTGCAAAAAGTATCTCGGTGTTGACTTTATCGGCATGAGTCAGGACGAAGTGCGCGCGAAAATGGGAACGCCGACAATGCGCGAATCACCGTATGAGGACATCGACACAAACATACTCTCATACGAAATCGCGAAACCAAGCATGACATTCGCTATTACTTTGGTGGGCGGTTATGTTGACAGCGTAGAGTTCTACAAGGGCAGGACGGGACAGAATTAGTTTTGCGTTTCGCCCTGATACTGTGCCTTGCGTTACTTGTTGACAGCATTGCGGGAGACCCAAAGAGTTTTCCTCATCCCGTAATACTCATCGGGAAAGCAATAACTTTCTTTCAGGCACAACTCTTCACTGACACACACTCATTCATTCGCGGCCTCGCACTATGTGTTATCACCCTCACGGTTACGGCACTCGGTGCGGGGTTTTTGCTGTATGTTTCCGGCTGTCATGTCATCGTGCAGGTGTACCTTCTGTATTCGGCTGTTGCATGGAGAGACCTCAAAGACGAAACCGCTCCCGTATTCTTTTCGCTCATGCATAACGACCTCACGAACGCCCGAAAATATTTATCGCTCGTAGTCGGACGTGATACCGAAACCCTCAATGCATCCGAAATTACCCGTGCCGTGATTGAGACGATTGCGGAGAACTCCATAGACGGCGTAATGTCGGTAATATTTTTTGCGGCGGCGGGCTATGCGATAGATAGTTCTTACGGGGCTGGTGTGTGCGTATGGCTGTTCAAGGCAGCGAGCACTCTCGACTCTATGGTGGGCTATGAGAGTTTTCACGAGTTCGGGAGGCCAAGCGCAAGGCTCGATGACGTACTGAACTTCATACCAGCAAGAATCGGGGGAGTAGTCATCACTCTTGCGGGGCGTAAAGGTTTCGGGGTATTCATGCGCGACAGAAAGAAGCACAAGAGTCCGAACAGCGCACACGGTGAAAGTGCATTTGCGGGAGTCTTGGGTGTGAGGCTCGGCGGAGGGGCGTATTACGGCGGAAAGTATGAGTCTCGTCCGTTCCTGAATGAGTCAGGGAGAGACCCGGAAATTTCCGACATCGTAAGGGCGTGGAGATTGCTTGATGTTTCGTGCGGAATATTTGCGGCTCTGGTAATATTACTCACATGCACAATATAATTCACGGAGCTAACCCGGAAAATCTATATCGCTGTTTCGGTGTTCCCATGCCGGAAAAGATTTACGACTTCAGCACGAACACAAACATAATAACTTGGCCGGAAGTCAGCATAAACGTTCGGGAGCTTGCTTCACGTTACCCCGACCCCGACTGCAGAAAACTCCGGGAAGTTGTCGCACAGCGTGAAGGGATTTCGCCCAACAGAATACTCTTCACGAACGGCACTAACGAGGCAATATTCCTTCTGTCGGAATTTTTCGGGGACGACACCGCGATACTCCAGCCGAACTACTCGGAATACGCAAGAGCATTCACGGACGCACACGATGTTTTCACGCTGACGGACGCTGTTAGTTTTCGGCATGTCATCATCACGAATCCCGGTAACCCGACGGGCAGATACATTCACCTTTGGAACGTAATATCAAGCAATCCCCGAACGTTATTTATCATCCTGTATGAAGAAAGAGAGCGGCTCTGTGATTTCCCGAACGTAATAATACTTCGCTCACTCACGAAAATATTTCACTTGAGCGGCGCAAGAATAGGTTACGTCATCGCACCTGAAGACATCATCTCACGCCTGAAATCCCGCCTTCCCTCGTGGAACGTGAACGCCATAGCTCAGGAGTTAGCGTTAGTGTTCCTGAACGACAAAGATTTTTGCGGACGAACGAGAAACTTTTACCGCGAACATACCCCTAAATTCATGAATGCCATCGGGGAGCTGGGATTTAGTGTCGTGAACAGTTCGGTGCATTTCTTTCTTGTCGGCATTGATGATGATTTTGCGGTGGTGAAAGAATTATTGCGTCATGGAGTCGTCGTGAGGCACACGCGGAATTTTCCGGGACTTTCGGGAAAACATATCAGGATAGCAACACGACAGCCGGAGGAGAACAAAATCTTAGTGGAGGCCATGAAGAGATTATGAACGGCATAATGATTCAGGGAACATCAAGCGACTCGGGAAAAAGTTTCATTGCTGCGGGCTTATGTCGTATGCTCTCGAACATGGGACTTCACATTTGCCCGTTCAAGTCGCAGAACATGAGCAACAACGCA
>CAJOED010000026.1 GCA_905233335.1 uncultured Synergistales bacterium | reverse complement strand
AACACCCCTTCACACTGCACACACAGAAACCGCCGCCCATGTTGCACCGATTACTCATCACAATAACACACTGACGCGCACACCGATCACTCACTGCAACAACACCAGGCAAAACATCTCATACGCCGCTGATTGTCGCAAGAATTGTCTTCACGATAACACACGCCGCCTTGCACCGACTATTCACTACAACAACGCCCGGCAAAACATCTCATACGCCGCCGATTGTCGCAAGAATTGTCTTCACGATAACATACTGACACGCACACCGACCACTCACTACAACAACACCCTCAACACTAAGTACGTCAACAGTCCGTTGAACAATATGCTGTCGAAACGGTCAAGCATTCCACCGTGCCCGGGAATTATACGCCCGGAGTCCTTCTGTCCTGCCTCACGCTTCACTAAAGACTCGGCCAAGTCCCCTATCTGTCCGCCTATTCCGCATATGAAGCCAATAAGTATCAGCGGATACGTCGGAAGACTGAAGAAGTATATTGCGAGCGCATTCACCAGCAGACTGCCTATTATCCCCGCAACAAAACCCTGAATAGTTTTGCCCGGACTCACGTGTTCGCACAGCTTGATGGAACCAAACGCCTTGCCGCCAAGATACGCGCCGACATCACAAGCCCATGTGCAGAAAAATAACGTCATCAGAACTTGACGGCCAACAATATAATTACGCAACATAATCATACACGTCCAAGGCACCGCAATATACAGAACACCCGAAATTATCCCGCCAGCGTTCACAATAGCGTAACTAGTGCCCTTCGTGAGCTGTCGACGGAATACCTCAACAACAAATACCGCACACACACATAACGACAAAATCATAGCAAGGACTATCGGCTGTGCGTTCTCATTCATTGCCGCAACAAGAAATACCAGCGAAAATATATAGCCCACGCCCGGCGAAATCCTCACGCCCTCACGACGCGAAATTAACCGGTAATATTCCTGCAACGACATCATCGCAATTATTCCAGCAGTCAATGCCCAAGCTATTCCGCCCGAATACACCGTGCCCAAAATTACAGCTACGATTACGACACTGCTCAACGAACGCAAGCGCAATTCTTGTCTCTCACTTCTTGAGGCCGCCATAACGCCGCTCCCTTCCCGCAAAATCATCCAGTGCCCTGCGCAACTCGTTCTCGTCGAAATCAGGCCAGTGTATGTCCGTGAAGTAATACTCACTGTATGCGCTCTCCCAAAGCCAGAAATTACTCAAACGCAATTCACCGCTCGTGCGTATGATTAAGTCGGGGTCGGGGACATCAGGAAGATAGAAATGACTGCGCAAATCCTGTTCGGTTATGGGTTTGTCGGGGTGTTCGGCAATGATTGAGTTCACAGCATCGAGAATTTCTGCTCGCCCGCCGTAATTTATGCACAGTATGAAGTCGAGTATCTTTTCGTCTTTCGTGTAGTCTTCAGCCCACCGCATTTGCTGTAACAAGTCAGGGGGTAATCTGTCGTTCCTTCCGCAAAAACGTATTCTTGCACCTTCCGCCTTAATCTCGTCAACCTTCCGCCGTATGTAGTAACGGAATAAGCTCATCAATCCGGCTACTTCCATGCTCGGCCTGTTCCAGTTCTCCGTCGAAAACGCATACACAGAGAAGTAGCGTATCCCTTCGCGCTTCACGAGACGCACCATGTTTTCGAGCTTGCGTAGTCCTGCACGATGTCCCATGAGGCGGGGAAGATTACGGCGTCTTGCCCACCGTCCGTTGCCGTCAAGTATTATTGCGAGGTGCCGGGGTTTTCGTTCGTCTGTCATTGTCTTTCACTCCTTGTTGTTTTGCCTGGTTATGATTTCGATTTCGTCTATTTTCTTTTTCAGAGCTTTCACGTCCTGATATGTGAGGTCTTTCGGGCTTCCTTTTGCGCGCGAGTCGTTCCTCAATAAGTAGCTTGGGTGGAACATCGGAAACACCTTCACGCCCCGCCAGTCAAACCATCGACCGCGTAATGACGTAATGCCCGTGCTCGTCCTCAAAATTGCCTGCGTCGGTACGTTGCCGAGTGTTACGACTATCATTGGCCGGAGCAGTAAGAGCTGTGCGTCAAGATACTCACGACATGCTGATACTTCCTGCAAGTTGGGGTTGCGGTTATCGGGGGGTCTGCACTTCACGACGTTAGCAATGTACACGGATTTACGCGGGATACTGCCGCCCTTTTCGAGTATTGCCGTAAGTAATTGTCCTGCTTTCCCGACGAACGGAAGACCTGTTGCATCTTCTTCTTCTCCGGGAGCTTCTCCGATGATGACTACTCTGCTGTTTATGTTTCCGTCCCCGAATACTGTATTATTGCGCGTCTCACACAACCCGCACTTTTTGCAGGCCGCAACACGTTCTTTCAGTTCGTCCCACGCCGTATTAATATCTATCATTATAAGAATATTTCATTCACTCGTATATTTACCTGCCGGATTTCCATTCCCGTAAGATAACTAAGTCCCATGCGCATTTTACGCTGTAACGTCTTCGCTATCGACAACGCACTACGCCCCGAAAGATTGAGATCCAGCTCGATACTAAGCTGTATTTTGTCGTCGAATGTGTCTAAATCAATTTCCCGGACTTTACGCACATGATCCCCCAGCTCCAGCAACTTACGGCACATCTCCAAAATTGCGCTCGTCTCTATCGTTACTTTTCCGTTGAAGCTGAATAACGGCTTCACTATGGTATTGCGTCCCTCGTCCCTGCCGCGTCCCCTGAAGAAGCCGCGAATTTGGCTGACGAGTTTTCCCGCAAAATTCTTCTCTATCTGTGCTTTGGCTACAGGGACTACATGCTGTTTCTTTTCGCGACGTTCACGCAATGCCGCTTCTATCTCATCGGGTGTCGAAACGTCAGAGATATTTATCACTTTCACGGGTGCATTCAGGCCAAGACGGGATATTATCTTCTCTATCATGCCTTCTGATGTAGCGAGTATCATAATTTTTGGCGGCGGGTTTTTCGTGAGGTAGCTTATCACTTCTTCGCGGTGTTCAGGGTACTCAAATATTGCGCGCTTGATTGCACGTAACCTGTTAATCTCGGATTTTGCGCTTCTCCCTGCTAATATTCTCCCGCGAGAAATCACGAGACCGTCATCAATGATTACGTCTATCCCGTTCTGCTTGGCTACATGTGTTGCACGGTGGCTTTTTCCTGTTCCTGCAGAACCGACGAACGCATACACCTGAATTTTTGCGAGTTCACTGCTTGATGAGTTCGACATTTGCCCCTAGTGCGCGTAATTTCTGGTCGATTGCCTCATACCCGCGCCAAACGTGTATCATGTCGTCAACCCGCGTCTCACCTTCTGCCGCAAGTCCCGCAATAATCAACGCCGCACCCGCACGCAAGTCCGTAGCACGAACACCCGCTCCCTGCAATTTTTCGACACCGCGAATAATGGCAACATCACGCGATATAGTTATGTCCGCTCCCATTCTGTTGAGTTCCTGAGCATAAAGAAATCTCGCCTGAAACACGCTCTCTTCTATCGTGCTGACACCCCGCGCCAATGATAACGTTGCGGCCATCTGCGGCTGGCTGTCAGTCGGGAAACCGGGATACGGCATTGTCTTTACTGTTACGGGGTGAAGTCGTCTCTTTGAGGGGAAAATCTCCACCGCACTTTTCCGCACTGTGAACTTTGCGCCGCTCTCCTCAAGTTTTGCGAGCATAGCGTCGATGTGTGTCGGCACAAGGTCTTCCACGCGCACGTGTCCGTTCGTCATCACAGCCGCAAGAATGTATGTACAGGCCTCTATTCTGTCGGGGATTACCCGTTCACGTCCTGACTTTGCCCGGTCTATGCCCTGAATACGAACTCCGCCGGTGCCTTCAAGTTCTACGGGAACGCCGACACAACGCAATGTTGCCGCAAGATTATCGATTTCTGGTTCGCGCGCAATGTTCTCTATTATCGTTTCGCCCTCTGCAAGGGATGCCGCCATCATGAGATTTTCGGTTGCTCCGACGGAAGGAAAATCAAGATACAGACGACGACCACGCAATTTTCCGTTCACATGCGCATGAACTACACCGTTCTGAATGTCAATCTCTGCTCCCATCTGCTTCAAGCCCTTCAAGTGTAAATCTATCGGTCTGCTCCCTATGGAACACCCGCCGGGTAACGGAAGAGAAACTTTGCCCATGTTCGCAAGCAGGGGGCCAAGTACGAGTGATGACGCGCGCATTTTCCGCACGAGGCTTTCGGGGGCTTCCCATCGTAATTCACCGGGAACGTCGAAAACTACCTGCGAATTTTCCCGCTTGACGTTCACACCAAGAGTTTCAAGAAGCTCTATCATCGTGTTGATGTCGTACAAGTCCGGGACGTTATCGAGGGTTAATTTCTGTCCGCGCAGGAGCAATGCTACAGCCATTACAGGGAGTGCGGCATTTTTTGCGCCCTGAGTTTTTACTGTGCCTTTGAGGGGAATTCCCCCGGTGATTTTCATTATGTTTTCTATCTCTCGTTACCCCCTAAAAAAATATTTCGTTATTGCTTCATGTATCTTTGCGCTCGCTGTACCGTCCCCGAATGGCTTTGTGTTCTTGGCCGTGATTGCGTTCATGTACCCGTCATCATTCAGGAGCCTCAACGACAAGTCCCGGATGTTTTCGCGTGAAGTCCCTGCTAATATCCCGGTACCATGCGTTATGGCTTCGGGGCGTTCCGATAGTGTCCGCATGATTAGCACAGGCTTATTCAGTGCTGTAGCTTCTTCCTGTACTCCGCCGCTGTCGGACAAAATAAACACACTGGCATTCATGGCATACACGAAATCACGATAGCTCAAAGGCTCGGTGAATATTACGTTTTCGGCGCAATGTTTCAGGCATTCACGAATGACATCACGTACAACGGGGTTTTTGTGCAGGGGTATTAGGAACACGACATCAGGACGCTCACGAACAACATCACTCACGGCGGCGCAAATTCCCCTCAATGTTTCGCCCCAGCTCTCACGACGATGAGCAGTCATCAGGACTAACGGACGATTATGAACTTTCTGCATGTATTCAGGAGCTTTCTGTGTGCGGGAGAGTGTCATGTACAGCGCGTCTATTACTGTGTTGCCGGTTATGTGTATGAGTTCGCGCGGAATGCCCTCACGCAAAAGATTTTCTGCATCCCCCGTCGTCGGCGCAAAAAATATATTCGCTATCCTGTCAGTCAGTACCCTGTTAGCTTCTTCGGGAAATGGCAGAGTGATATTGTTGCTCCGTAATCCCGCCTCAACGTGCCCTATTGCTACATGCCGGTAAAATCCAGCAAGTGAAGCCGCAAATGTCGTTGATGTGTCGCCGTGTACAAGTATCATGTCCTGCGGGTGCTCGTCGAGAAATTTTCCCACTCCCGTAAGAACTTCTGACGTAACGTAATCCAGCGATTGTGCCTGACGCATAATGTTCAGGTCAACGTCCGCAATGAGGCCGAAATCCGATAACGCATTGCGCAACATGTCGGTGTGCTGTCCCGTCGCAAGTACCGTAACAGAATATGAACTATCACGGCGCAACTCAATAATTACGGGGGACATCTTGATGGCTTCGGGGCGTGTGCCTACGATACATGCAATATTCTTCATGACAGCGATATATACAGTTGCAGGCCAAGCACCAGCATAATAACTTGAAGCGATAATATTATCGTTACGGTTATGATGTTCGAGCCGGTCAGCAGGATTAACAGATGATGCAGATGCTTTTTGTCCGGGTAGAACGGCGATTTTCCCGTCAGTATGCGCCGAGTGAATGCCGTCAGCGTATCAACTACAGGTATCCCGCCGAACAGCACAAACAGCATTATTACTTCTCCGGGCGTGATGTTCTGCAGGGTAATCTGCGCGGTCATCATGAAGTGGGAAGCAAACAGGTAGCCCAATAACGTACTTCCGCCGTCGCCCAAAAACGTCTGCGCACTCGGAAAATTCCAGCACAATACACCTAGAGCCATTGCCCCCATGTAAACACCCTCATACGAACGCCCAACAAGAAATAATGCTCCCGATGACGCTATGAATATCGATAAGCACAAGCCGTTCATGCCGTCTATCAGGTTGTACGCACTCGTTACGCCCGCAAGCCATATTACAGCTATTACGCTCGTGAGTAAGGGAAGGTGAAGCGGAATTACTGCAAGCGTCGATGCCGTAAGGTGAAGGCCAAGCCGCAAAAATGGACTTAGTGAGCACATGTCATCAAGATAGCCGCAGAGAAATATCAATGTTGCACCCGTAGCAATATAGCGCAATTCAGGGACTTCCGACGACATCACTAACGACATCAGCATATACCCGAGCCATAATCCCAAGCCTGCACCGCGCGGAGTTAATCCCTTGTGAAGTTTTCGCGCATTCGGAACATCAATAATCCCGTAAAGACCAGCAAGACGAATTGATACTGGAGCAGTCAGACCGCCCCAGAAAAATCCGATTATGATGTAGACCAGTATTTTTACGTCAAGCACGCTATTTTGTCCCGAATAACCTGTCGCCTGCGTCGCCCAAGCCGGGCACTATGTAGCCGTGATCGTTCAGGTGGCTGTCAAGGGCCGCTATGAATATATCTACATCGGGGTGTACGTCATGAACTTTCTTGATGCCGTCGGGAGCACCGATTAAGCACACCAGCGAAATCTTTTTACCGCCGCGCTTCTTGATGAGGGTTATTGCTTCTGCTGATGAACCGCCTGTTGCAAGCATGGGATCCAGTACGAATATATCGCGTTCCTCAATGTCGAACGGGAGCTTGCAGTAATATTCTACGGGCTGTAACGTTTCGGGGTCGCGATAAAGGCCGATATGACCAACTTTCGCGTTCGGGACAAGCTGTAAAATACCGTCCACCATTCCCAAACCTGCACGCAACACCGGCACTATAGCCATTTTACGTCCCTCAATCGTTCGCACTGTAGTCTTCTCTATGGGTGTCTGGACTTCTTTTTCGGTCAGCGGAAGACTGCGGGTTATCTCGTAAACCATGAGGCCGGATATTTCGTGAAGCAATTCCCGGAACTGTTTTACGCTGGTATTCACATCACGGATTATGCCGACTTTGTGCTGTATCAACGGGTGATTGAACACTACGACACGCCCGCCGTTTTCGAGATGGGCACTTAGCGTTGAACGTTCTGCCATAGAGATTTTGTTGATGCGCCGTAAATGACGACCGCCCGAAAATTCCGTGTCAATCCATGCGTCGAGTATTGCGGGTATCTCTTCGGGTTTGTTCATATTGCCGCCGAGAGCTATTATGTTGATGTCGTTGTGTGCCTTTGCCATCTGCGCCGATTTCGGAGTGTAGCATGCCGCCGCACGTATTCCGGGTATCTTGTTCGCCGCTATGGATATTCCGTAGCCAGTGCCGCACATGAGTATTCCGCCGTCGGTATCCTCG
The DNA here is from genome assembly GCA_905233335.1 of uncultured Synergistales bacterium. GTDB lineage: Bacteria > Synergistota > Synergistia > Synergistales > Aminobacteriaceae > JAFUXM01. Next base: position 2,998 of record CAJOED010000026.1, on the reverse strand, counting down.
TCCGCAACTGAACGGGCAACTTTGAAGGCTACATCGGGGTAATCGTCCTCATGATCATTTGCGTATGCGCCGAAATCTATTACTTCAATCTGACGGGAAGCAAGATAATCTATTACTGCGTTCTTCAAGATAAATCCTGCATGATCACAGCCAAGTGATATTTTCATGTTATGGGTAAACTCCTTTTGTGAATTTGCATATATTATAACAACTCATTAATAGCCTTTGTAGCGTGAATGTTACGGGGGAAGTGTGAATGTGTCGGGGTGTGTTGCAAAAAAAAAATTTCATGGTGCAAAAATTTTCTCGTAATGATAATATATTCCCTGCTTACACTCCGGGCTATGAATTTCGCTCGCTGGATCGACGTAATTCTTGGCTCTGAAGTTTTCACATTAACAGGAGGTATATTATGATCCAGAAAGAAAAAAAACAGGCAGTCATCAATGAGTACAAAACTCACGAGAATGATACAGGTTCGCCGGAAGTACAAGTAGCTGTTCTCACGGAAAGAATACGCGAACTCACAGAACATCTGAAAGTCCACAAGAAAGATTTTCATTCACGGCGCGGACTGCTGAAAATGGTAGGCAGTAGAAGAAGGCTTTTACGCTACCTCATGAACAAAGATTTCAACAGATACCGTTCACTCATTGAGCGGCTTGGCTTGAGGCACTAATACAGGAGGCTCACACATGAAGAAAGATATTCACCCGGAATACAATGAATGCAAAGTTACCTGCGCCTGCGGAAATACATTTATGACACGTTCGACACTCAAAGAAATCCGCGTTGGAGTATGTTCGCAGTGCCACCCGTTTTATTCCGGCAAAAAAGGAAGAGTATTAACGGAAGCAGGAAGGCTCGAAAAGTTCCAGAAGAAATATGCCGGCGTAAATTACGGACAGAAAACCGACGTATAATTACGGAAATATTCAGGGGGCTGTGTATGCCCCTTTTTTGTTATGGATATAGTATTGTTATCGCACACACCTAACCCGGACGCACTAATTGCCGCCGCCGCAAGAATTTGCTACCGTGATGTTGCCGCGTCAGAACTCCTCAAGTCAGAAGGAGAGAACTTATCGCGCAGACTGATAGCAGAATTATTCAGGAGCGGACACATGTCGGCATTCGAACACGTGAGCTTCACTTTCGGGATTGACGGATTGAGCAGGGTTGCTTCACATCAGTTGGTGAGGCACAGAGTAGCAAGTTTCAATCAGCAGAGCCAGCGTTATGTGAAAATGAATGATGACGTAATAATTCCGCCGTCTGTTGAGAGAAATGATGACGCAAAAAAGATATTTCTTGAGGCCGCACGAACAGCACAAAACGCATATATGAAGCTCGTAGAAATGGGAATTCCCAAAGAGGACGCAAGATTTCTTCTGCCGCATGGGTATTCTACAAGGCTGGTTATGACCATGAATGCGAGGGAACTGCATCACTTTTTCGGGTTGAGATTATGCCGCCGGGCTCAATGGGAAATTCACGAACTGGCGCGGAAAATGCTGGTCTTATGCAGGGAAAAAGCTCCCGTGATTTTTGCACTTGCGGGGCCGGGATGTATTTTCGGGCAGTGCGGGGAAGCGAAATCCTGCGGAAAACCGTATAATGATATGGGAGAATTATTGCAGGGCTGATTGTGTCTGCAGGCGCGAAACTATGAGGCCGGGAGAACATAACGCTTTACGTACAGCAACGAATGAAGGAGTTAATGACTTGTACAGAAAAATAATATTATCTATCATAACTGCGCTAAACCTCACAACGGAAGAAGCAGAAGCAGAACAGAAAAAAATCCCTGTCGGCGGTCAAGCTGTCATCGAGGGCGTACTCATGAAGGGCAAAAATTTATGGGGGCTTGCTGTCAGGAAAACTAACGGAGAAATCTTTTCTGAGCACTGGCCTCACTCATCAAGAACTTCACGTTTTCCGTACAATTTGCCGTTCGTGCGGGGCGTTGTCATCATGTGCGAGATGATGGCTACGGGCTTCCGGGCGTTATCGCGGTCGGCGGAAGTCGCTCTTGAGGAAACACAAGAAACTATGACCCTAAAAGACCTGGTACTCACCGTAATTATTGCAGTTGCGGCGGTCGGCGGGCTGTTTATCGCGTTGCCTCTGTGGGTTGCAGGGAAAATCGCGACTACTCCCATGTACGTGAATATTATTGAGGGAGTTGCACGAGCTATCATTTTCGTAGGGTATGTAGCAATTATAGGACTATGGAGCGATATTCGCGAGGTCTTCAGGTATCACGGAGCAGAACACAAAACCATCAACGCATTTGAGCACGGATTGCCCATGACACCAGAAAACATCATGACTTGTTCGCGCATTCACCCTAGATGTGGAACTTCCTTCCTATTAATAGCCGTCATCGTCAGCATCATCATATTTTCGCCCGTGAAAACTCTCATTGCAGGTGAGAGCTTCATTCTTCAGGTGCTGGCCAGAGTGATACTGATACCGGTAGTTATCGGGATTTCGTACGAGATTATACGCCTCGCGTCGCGTTCCGGGAAATTAGGACTGTGCATAATTGCGCCGTTTTTGTCCCTGCAGTATCTCACGACAAGAGAGCCGAATATACATCAGGCAGAAGTTGCGCTGAAATCACTTGATACAGCACTGGAAGGAGCTTTGTCGGCGTGAGTTACGGGATGGCAACAATAACAACGTGCTACAGAAATGCTATAATGACGCACAACAGCACACGTACTACGCATTATGCAGTCCCGACAATGCTTTACGCGGCACAGCATGACATAACAACGTGCTACAGAAATGCTATGATGGCACACAATAGCACACGTACTACACCTTACGCAGTCCCGATAATGTTTTACGCGGCACAGCATGACATAACACCGTGCTACAGAAATGCTACAACAACGCACAACAGCACACGTACTGCACCTTATACAGCCCCGACAATGTTTTACGCGGCACAACACGACATAACACCGTGCTACAGAAATGCTACGACAAC
>CAJOED010000025.1 GCA_905233335.1 uncultured Synergistales bacterium | reverse complement strand
ATGTCAATGCTCACGTCATTAACGGCGTGGGTTATTCCGAATCGCTTGTCTATGTGTTCAGCTTTCAGCAGTATCATAATTTCTCACCCCTTATTACTTCACGACAGACCCGCGCTTGCCCCGTGCCGTCAGCGTAACTATCACGAGAAGTGCTGCACCTGTTACTACGTTCTGGATCGTCGTGGGTGCTCCGAGTGCTACGAAGCCGTTGAAGATTATCGCGATAATGAACTCACCGATGACTATCGCGCTTATGGGCGTTCCGTACTTCCTGAATGCTACACCGAAAAACGTTCCCATTAACGGCTGAAAGTTTCTGCTCATCGTGCTCATTCCTGTGAGGGCGGTCATTGTCGTTCCGTAAGAGACGGTGAGTATTGCCATTATTCCCACGAAAAAATGAAGCAGCGCAAAACCTATCAGCTTGTACTTCTTGACATCGATGCCCATATTCTTTGCGGTAAATTCATTTGAGCCGATTGCGTTACAGTATGTGCCGATTTTCGTGTAGCTCAGAATGAACCACATCAGCACAAACGCAAACGCCGCAAGTATGATGTTTCCGGGTGCGCCGGAGAAGAAACGTAATTCGGGAGCCAGTGTCTGTTTCACTCCGCCCGCCGCAAATACAGCAAGGCTCTCAAGCACGAGCATTATTCCGACAGTAACGATCATTGAGGGAACATTCAGCTGGTTGTACAGGATGCCGATTAATATACCGATGAGAGTCCCGCACCCCAAACAGCCGACGATAAATCCCAAGTAACCGAAATTTTTCGAGAGTATTACGCCGACGATTGACGACAGAACGATATTTGCACCGACCGCGAAATCAAACAGTCCCATTACGACAATGAAATACAATCCGCAGCCGCCGACAGAATATATTATCGATGACTGAAAGTATGAGTAGAGATTAGCTGGGCTTCCGAAATTCGTGGGGGTCAGGAACTTGAAGAGTGCGTAGAAAAACAATACCATGAGGCCAAGAATCATGAAACCGAAAATTCTTGAGTTCTTGAAACTTTGCATGAAAAATTCACTTCCTTATGTCTACAAAAAAGCAGAGCCGGTAAAAACTTCTCCCCGACTCCGCAAAATTCACTCCGTCAATGCTATTTTGAATGACGCGATACAACGTCCTCAACTGAAAGTTTCGCACACGCCGCCGCAAGTTCTTCATACGGAAGTTCCGCAAGTGCTTTTATCTCGTCTGTAGTGTACGGAAGTTCTGAACCGGTGAAGAATGCCGCATAGTTCGCATAGTCTTCCGGTGAAGCAACGTACATATACGGGAACACCATATCACGGAAGCTCGTAGTGCTTGCCTCATACTTGCCGCGTATCGTGTTGTACACCATCAGGAACGCAAAGAACGGATCCGCATAGTGCCCGCCGGACTCAGCCGCCATAGCTCCTGATTTCAGTTTTGCGTCGAGGTCAGGAAGGAAGTCAGTGGATACCACCGCGATTTTCCCCGTGAGACCTTTTGCCTCGATTGCCGCGATAGCTCCGAGAAGTGTATCACCGCCGCCGCCAGCTACTATGAGTGCATCAATGTCCGGGTTTGCGTCGATGATTGCTTCTGCTGTAGCGCGTCCCGTGTCGGTCGTTGTGCGTCCGTATTGAGGGTCAAGAAGTACTACTTTGTCGTCGGGGTGTGCTTCGTTCCATGCCTCTACGCCAGCTTTGTATCCCGCCCAGCGTCCCAAGAACGTAGCGTCGCCGGGTTCCCATCCCTCAAGGCCGATTTTCCTGCAGCCCTTCTGACCCGCAAGAATGAGCACTAATGTTTTGCCGTTGTCGAACTCCGATTCATGTACAGCACCGACATAATACTTTGACGCACATGCCTGGGCGAACTCGTCGGGGTTAGCGTCCTTGTCGATTACCCTGAAGAACTGCGCTACGTACACTTCATTTTCGTCGCATGTCTTGATGACGGATCCCATTTCTGCGCTGGCACTGTTGCAGATGATTATTCCGTCGCACCCCGCAAGCGCAAGTGTCTCCGCACTCGACGTAACCTGTTCGGAAATATGCGCCTGGTCTACCCATTGCGTCTGAACACCAAGAGCAGCAGCAGCCGCATCAATAATTCTCTTGCACTCACTGCCGAGCGTGTCGGTGGAACTCCATATGGAGATGCCGATCTTTATCGGAGCAGCAGATGCAACAGGAGCAATTCCGAGAGTGAGAGAAGCAATCATGAGGAGAGCAACAAATTTTTTTGCCATTGTGTGAACCTCCATAATATATATTTGTGTGTGTTTTTGGAACTGTGATAATTATATCCTGAATGCCTTACTAAGTAACCGTAATATGAATTAAACCCCGCCGGCGTTCTCCAGAAAATTCATGATATATGGCAGTGCTGCTCCTATTGTGATGTTGTGCGAGGGCATTTTGCTCCGTAAAATGAAATCATCTCCCTCAATGAATGGCGTGCGTTCTCTGACTTCCTGATAGAGTATAGCTATGTCGTCTTCTGTGAAGTATGGTGCCAAGTGTCCGCCGAGAATAAATTTTGTGTCGACGACTAAGTGAAGGTGTGCGATGAGTCCTCCGAGATAACTTAGGAATACCCGCCAGCGTTTTGAGGCTTCCGGCTCTGAGCTTCTGACGCGCGAAAAAAAATCTTCCGGGTCATCGCCACGCAATAACGCTTCTTTTGAGCATACAGTTTCGTAACAGCCTCTTTTGCCGCAATAGCACAACTCTCCTCCGGGCTGTGCCTCGATGTGTTCGAACGTCGCGGAGTGTCTGTGAATGCCGTTCGTGATTTTCCGTCCGCGAATGATTGCCCCTCCCAAGTGTACGCTCATGGAGAGATACACGGCGTTTTCGAGTTCGGGGGACACCCATAATTCAGAGAGAGCTGCTCCGTCGGGTTCGTGAATGAACATGCAGGGGTAATCGAGCCATTTCGTGAAAACGTCAATAGTGAGGCCGGTGCATTTCAGGATTTCGCCGTAAATGACAGTCCTGCCGTCCGCCGACACAAGCCCCTGAAGAGCAAAGCCTATTCCCAAAATTTTTTCGTTTATGCCGAGTGATTTTATGAAGCCCTGTACTTTTTCGCTTATGAGTTTATAGTATGCCTCGTTGTTCTGGTATTCGGTGAAAAATCTTTCGCACTTCAACGCATTCCCGTAGAGATCGACAGCAATAATCTTCACGACGTGTTTCAGGATTTCGACACCTAGCGCAATTTTGTAGTCGGAAGCTATCGACCATGTTACTGGTTTTCGTCCGGGCATATCAGCGTCAATGAGTCCGCTCCGAAAAATCAAGCCGCTCTGCTCCATCGCTGAAAGTATCCCGGCAACAGTGGGTCGGCTCATGCGTAAGGCTTGCGAGATGTCCTGCTGTGATGTGTATTGTCCCTTCTGCCTGTATATGTAGTTGTAAATCATTTGTCGGTTAGTCTTGCGGATCTGTCCCGGCGTTATTCGCTTCACCAAAATTTTTCACTCCCTTGTGCGTGATATTTTAGCGCAAATATTGCCGTTCTCGGTGTCGTGATGTTTCCCCGTTAGCGTGCGTGTTAGTGTCATGCTGTGCGGTCATAGCCCCCGCATGTGCTAGCGTCATGTTGTGAGTCGTTGCGTCGTTGTCTCTCTACGTGATATTCTGCTGAACGTAAAGCCCCGTGTTTGTGCCTCGTGCGGTCATAGCCCCGCATGTGCTAGCGTCATGTTGTGAGTCGTTCGTGATGTCGACGGCTTCATGCCGGGACGTAAGGCTTCCCCTCCAGTGTTCGTGATATTAACGTAAATATTGCATTGACAAATTCAGCGCAAAAAATTATATTATGTAAACCCATTTTACAAAATAACTTTACAAAATTCATATACAGACCTCGCAACTTCTTTACTGTAATTTTAAGGAGGGTGTTATTGTGGGCATTATCGAAAAAATGAGGCTCGACGGAAAAAAAGGTTTCGTTACGGGCGCGGCTCGCGGTATCGGAAAGTGTACAGCTACGGCATTCGCTGAAGCAGGTGCAGACCTCGCTATCGTTGACCTCGACATTGCTGAAGCCGAGAAGACAGCTCAGGAAATCGCACAGGCTACGGGACGCAAAATTATCGCCATCAAGTGCGACGTTACGAATGAAGCTGACGTTCAAGCTATGGTCGATGAGGTTGTTGCGAAACTCGGAGGCTTGGACTTCTGCCACGCAAACGCAGGTATCTGCATCAACGCTCCCGCCGACGAAATGACTTATGCACAGTGGAAAAAGAACATCGACGTGAATCTCAACAGCGTATTCCTGACTGACACAATCGCCGGGAAGTACATGCTCGCTCACGGGGGCGGCTCAATCATCAACACCGCGTCAATGTCCGCACATATCGTGAACGTCCCACAGCCGCTACAACGCGTCGAAAGCAGGAGTGATAAAGCTCACGAAATCCCTCGCTATCGAGTGGGCAAAACGCGGAGTGCGTGTGAACTCAATCAGCCCCGGCTACATCGGCACGGACTTGACGTTGAGTTCGGAGTTCCTCAAGCCGTTAATCGCAAAATGGAACGAACTCGCTCCGATGGGCAGACTCGGAAAACCTGAAGAACTCGAATCCATCTGCGTATACTTGGCCGGAGACACAAGCACTTTCACGACGGGTGCCGACTTTGTGCTCGACGGAGCATTCACCTGCTTCTAACAGTGGAATTTTGCGCCTTATGTCGAGGGCGTGAAAAATATATTATCATTCATAAAGGAGAGTTGTTTTCATGAAAAAGTTTATCGCTCTGTTCTGTCTCGCTATGCTTCTTGCACTTCCCGCAATGGCTATGGCCGCCGACACCGGCAAAACTGAAGGCATCCAGGCTTCCCCCGAATTTTACGCAAAAGCCAACCTTGATGTCCTCAAGGGCAAAAAGATAGGCATCGCGATCCAGTCCCTGCAGAACGCATACTGGGCAGGCGTTATGACGGCACTCGGTGAAATTCTCGGCGCGGCTGGTGCAGAGTACACGATCGTCGGCTGCAACGACAGCTCCGCAACACAGATCGGCCAGATCGAAAATTTCGTGTCAGCAGGCTGCGACCTCATCATGGTTCACCCGTCCGACGCAAACGCCGTTGAAGATGCATGTGCAGAAGCCCGCAATTTTGGCATCAAAGTAATGTGCTGGGACGACCCGATGACCAACACCGACGCAAACTGGATACTGAACAATACGGACTTGGGTATCGCTATCGGTGAACTTGCCGCCGACTTCATCAATCAGCACTACAGCACAGAGAAGAAAGCAGAAGTTACGATTATCGGTTACCCGCAGACAGTAATTCTTCTTGAGCGCGAGAACGGAATCAGAATCGGCCTCAAGAACAAAGCTGACGGCAAATATGAGATCGTAGCAACAACCGCCGCAATCGAGGCCAACCTTGCACAGGACGCAATGGACTCAATCCTTCAGGCACACCCGGACTGCCGCGTAGTTACTGGTATCGGTGCGGGCGCAATGATCGGTGCAGACGAGGCGTTGCAGATAGCTACGGGCGGAAAAATCCCGGAGGATATGGGCGTGTTCACAACCGACGTAACGAAACAGCAGCTCGGACAGCTCGCGGACCCGACATATCCCGCAAAGGGCATAATCGGCTTTGAGGGGTCGGACGAGGACACAGCACGTTCATGCGCATCAATGTTCGCGTTCATTCTCAGCGGAAATCTTGAGGCGAAAAACGTATTCAGGGGTGTAGCTCCCATTACGGCAGAGAACGTCGCAAAGATAAGTGCAGGCATGAAATAAGCTGAATATTTCGGGCTTCCCTGTTTCGTCAGGGAGGCTCTTTTTTTGAGATTAACAGGAGGTGTTAGAAATTGGCAGATGATTATGTTCTTGAACTCGAACACATAAGGAAAGAATATCCCGGTGTTATCGCATTGAAAGACGTAACTTTGCAGTTGAGGCGCGGTGAAATTCTCGGTCTTATCGGCGAGAACGGAGCAGGAAAATCAACCCTCATAAAATGCTGTTCCGGCGCAGTCATTCCCACTTCAGGAAAGATAAAGATAAAGAAGGAAGCAGGCGGTGAAGTCAAAGAGTTTTCGCGAATGACCCCACAGCTTGCGGCAGAGAACGGAATAGCGATAATCTATCAGGAGTTCAACAACGTCGGAGAACTTTCTGCGGCTGAAAATATGTTCTTGGGTCGTCCAATCCTCAAGAAGAACGGTATAGTCATCGACCGTAAAGCTATGGAGGCAGAAGCGGCAAAGGCATTCGCACAGCTCGACATAAACATCAACCCCGGCGAACTCGTGAAAAATCTCTCTGTCGGCTATCAGCAGATGGTAGAGATCGCAAAGGCCATACAGCAGAACGCGCAAGTTCTCATCATGGACGAGCCAAGCGCACCGCTCACCACCAAAGAAGTCGAGAGCATGTTCAAAGTCGTGGAGCTTCTGAAATCGCGCGGAGTGTCGATAATCTACATTTCACACAGGCTTGAAGAAATTTTCAGGTTGAGCGACAGAATAGAAGTCATCAGGGACGGCGAATATGTTGACACCCTCATAACGGACAAAGATCCCGCAACTATCCCGCATCAGGTTGACGACCTCATAAAGCTCATGGTAGGACGCGAAATGACCCAGAAATACCCGCCGAGAAAACCTTGTGTGCGTGATGATGTCGTAATTGAGCTTCAGCACGTCTACGGCAACGGCGACGAGGATATTTCGTTCAAGGTACATGCGGGTGAAGTTCTTGGGCTAGGTGGTCTCGTCGGAGCAGGAAGAACGGAAATTGCTCAGGTGATTTTCGGTGCACGTCCAAAAGACAGCGGAAAGATTATTTTCTTGGGCAATGAGATTAACCCCAAAGCACCCCGCGCGGCGATAGATTACGGAATAGCATTACTTCCTGAAGACAGAAAGAGGCACGGAGCACTCCTCACGAACTCCATAAAGAACAATATATCCATGCCGATTTATGAGCGAATCTCGAAAGCAAGCGTCATTGATTCAAAGTTCGAGAAAGCTACGGCGGAAAAATACAGGGAAGACATACAGATAAAATGTCCGTCGATACATCAGCTGGTGAAAAATCTTTCGGGAGGAAACCAGCAGAAAGTCATACTCGCAAAATGGCTAGCGGCGAACTCCAAGCTGATAATTTTTGATGAACCGACAAGAGGAATTGACGTTGGCGCAAAGTACGAGATATACAAGCTGATTAATGACCTCGTCGAAAATGGAGTCGCTATCCTGATGATTTCGTCAGAGATGGAAGAGTTAATCGGCATGTCCGACAGAATAATAGTTCTCGCAGAAGGGAAAATGATGGGAGAACTTCAGAAGGACGAATTTGACGCAGACACGATATTAACGTACGCATCCGGCATTGTCCCGGAAAACAAAAAGGAGGCTTCCTGATAACCATGAACGAAAATAAATTTATGACGGTATTCAAGCAGAACGCAATATGGCTTGTGTTCATTGCCGAGATAGCAATATTCGCATACTTCAACCCGAAATTCTTGAGCGTTCCGAACATCGTGAACATTTCGCGCCAGGTGTCATATTACGGCATTGCGTCAATCGGTATGACGTTCGTAATCCTTATCGCCGGCATCGATCTCTCTATAGGCTCCATCATCGCGCTGGTGAACGTCGTATGTGCGTACTTGATGATGAATATGGGCTGGAATATGTGGCTGGCAATTCTCGTCTCAATACTCATGGCGATATTAATCGGCGTTCTCAATGGCTGGATGGTTGCGTCAATCGGAATTCCGGCAATCATAGCGACGTTTGCTTCACAGACTATATTCAGGGGCTGTGCGTATCTTCTTTCGGGCGGTCTTCCCATTCCCGGAGTAGTTCTTGAGCACCCGACATTCGGTTTCTTTGCGCGCTGGGCACTCAACAGGTGGGACATCTTCAAGTCAATGGGACAAGTGGGACTCATACCCATATGCGCAATCATCATGGTAATCTGTTTTGCGGCGGGCAGCTTCATTCTCAACAAGTCATATTTCGGGCGTTACTTCTACGCTATCGGCGGCAATGAAGAAGCATCAGAGCTTTCCGGGATTCGCGTCAACAAAATGAAGTACCTCATCTACGCGCTGTCAGGATTTTTCGCTGGACTTGCGGGAATAGTGCTTCTCTCGCGTTCGGGGTCGGCACAGAGCACGGCGGCAATCGGCTTTGAGTTCGAGGTCATTACGTGCGTGGTGTTGGGCGGAGTGTCCGTTGCTGGAGGTATCGGCAGAATGTCGGGTGTAGTTGCGGGCGTGCTGATAATCGGCTCACTGAAGAGCGGAATGATCATGATGAACGTCAGCGAGTATACGCAGATGGTAGTGCAGGGCTTAGTGCTTGCGGTTGCGGTCGGAATTGACTGCTTCTCGAAAAAACGTCAGGCATCATAGAGAACCATGTACGAGATTTCTCACCTGCTGAAAGAATATTTTGCTGAACTTGACCCGTTGAGGCGGCGCGAAATTCTTGATTCACTTCCGGCGGATGATGACACTGAATTTTTGCGGGCACTCTACGCTTCACGTTACTCCGACCACGAGAACAAAGGCCGCAAGAACGTCGACTGGTGGCTGTGGAGGTGCATATGTCTTCAGATACTTTACGGGCGCGGGAGGTTTCTGCGGACATTCCGAAACAGAGAAGTAGCCGGTATTATCGGGGAGCTGTTCATGAATGACTCACATCATACCTTTCTGTACCACGAGTACAGGAACACGGCGCGGCGTTACCTTTCCACCTGCAACAGTGCTAATTACGCTTCACGCATGATGGGATTCAGGCAGGCTAGTGATGAAGAGAAAGTTATTCGTGCGTGCCAGGACATATGGCAGATGTCAGCGGGTATAGCGAAGTCGGCAGGTGTTGAAGCAGAAATGCATTTATGGGTTGAGTCTTTTCGCGACGAACTGTACGAGTATTCGCCGGTCTGTCGTGAAGAGTATGAACGTTTGAACAAGTAATGAAGGAGGAATTATCAGAATGTCAGAAATGATGACGCAGGAAGTTATGCAGACACCCAAGAACATAATCTACCGTGAAATCCCAGTGCCGGAGCCGGGACCGGATCAGGTGCTCGTGAAGATAAAGAAGATAGGCATTTGCGGCAGTGATATTCATGTGTATCATGGGACGCACCCGTACACGTCGTACCCGATAACACAGGGGCATGAAGTCAGTGCACAGGTTGTGAAGGTCGGCGATTACGTCAAGAAGTTCAAGCCCGGCGACAGAGTAGTGCTTGAGCCGCAGATTGTGTGCGGAAGATGCTATCCGTGTCTGCACGGGAAGTACAATCTTTGCGAGAGCCTGAAGGTTTACGGCTTCCAGACGACGGGAACAGGGAGCGACTATTTCGTTGCTGATGAGCGCAATGTTACGCCACTCCCGGACGAGTTGAGCTACTCCGACGGCGCAATGATTGAGCCTCTTGCGGTTACCGTCCACGCCGCAAAGAAATTTCCCGGTGTCAAAGGCTGCAATGCTGTAGTTCTTGGGTGCGGGCCTATAGGGATTCTTCTCATTCAGTCGTTGAAGGCTCTCGGTGCTGCTAAGGTCATGGCAACGGACATTTCCGACGGAAGGCTTGAACTCGCGAAAAAGCTCGGTGCTGATGTCGTCGTCAACACAAAGAACAACGATTACGGGAAAGCAGTACTTGATACATTCGGGCCGGACAAGTACGACGTAGCTTATGAGTGCGCCGGAAGCGACATCACGATGGATCAGGCCATACAGAACGCGCGCAAGGGAAGCACGATAATTCTTGTTGCGGTGTTCGGGAAAAAGGCAAGTATCGATCTGGCCAAGCTCAACGACAGCGAGTTAGACCTGAACACGTCGATGATGTACAGACATGAAGATTTCGTCGATGCAATTCGTTTCGTGAAGGAAGGAAAGATACAGCTGAAGCCGTTACGCACAGCACACTTTGCGTTCAAGGACTGGCCTAAAGCGTATGAGTACATCGACAACAACAGGGAGACGACAATGAAGGTTATTGTTGACGTTGACCCGTCAGAGCCGGAAGAGTAGCACAAAAAAAACAGGGGGCTTCTATGCTCCCTGCTTCCATTATCTAGAAAAACTACATCTGCTTTGCGTACCAGTTTTCACGCCCGATAATTTTCACGAGTTCGAGCTGTTCTTCTGCCCAGTACATATTTTCTTCATGTCATGCCCTGCCGCCTGCTGTGAAAGTCCCGTTACGATAAAAAAAGTTCCTCCTAGAAAAATATTTCCGGCTCAAGTCGTTTTGTTGCTGCCTGGCCGAATGAACTCATTATGTCAGCTACTTCTTTGCTTGTTGATTTTATCGCGCGTCTCGGACAACGATTGATACAGCCCCAGCACCCTATGCACTTGTCGAGGTCAAAAGTTTTTGCGATGATGTCTATTGCGTCGACCGGGCACCTCTGCACACAAGCCCCGCACTTTATGCAGTCGTCGGAAATCTCTTTTGCCTTGCATGATGTCGGAAGGGCGTAGGGTTCGTCGGGGTGTTCCTCGCGGTAAGCTATTACTTTGTTGCCCATTTCCCACGATGACCAGTTAGTCTTTGGCTGTTCGTGAAGCTCGTAGTCCCCGCGCTGTATCTTCTCGTATGCCTTGCGCCCGAAATCCCGCATGATTTCTTTGTCGTGTGAGTCGGGACGTTCTTCCGCTATTGATGTGTCCATTGAGTGCCGCGCTATGAATGCTCCCATTGCCGCAACACGGAAGCCCTGACCTTGTGCGCGTCTCTGCATTTCGTTCAACGCGATACCGTAATAGCCGTTCCCGAAAGTTACGACACCGATAAATGGAGTGTTATCCGCATGAAGGCACGCGAAAAGTTCGTCGGACAGCGTGAATAATTTTCCGGCGGTCATGCTCCCGAAAATTACGATGTCATTTTTCCCGAACGTGTAATTTTTCCTGCGGCTGTATGATGTCAGAAGGTCGTGCTTCTCCACTTCAAGCCCCTCAATACCTGAAGCAATGCACTTCACTATTTTTTCTGTTGAGCCGCTCGGACTGAAATATACCAAGTGTAATTTTTTTCCCTCGTTCATGTGTTCACCTGTTACCTTATGTACGACACCGGGATTAATTCCGGCTTCACTGTGCGTTCGGGAATGCCGAGAGCTTTTCGCACGTCGGGTTTGTCCCTCATTGCTACTACGGTGGTGTTGATACCACAGCTTGCGAGTCCGAGTGCCGTAGCTTGAAGCTCCATGTTCTCGATGATTGAGCCGACGTTCCAGTAGAGATTTTCGTTCATGCGTGCGGCCTGCGGATTTTCCTCTTCCCTCTGTATTGCGTTGTCATCGGGCATCATGTCGTTGTATTTTCTAGCAGATACCCTCTTCACCAATACTTTCTCAAGTTCCATTGCGATTAGTCCAGCGTCATTATGATTTTTCCCTCAAGGTTTGTTACGCCTTCAGGTGTATGTGTCGAAAGGTAGACTGTCGGATTGTTCTTGATGAACTCACGAACACGATCGAGGGTCTCACGTGCTGCAGGCAGATCCTCGAACACTACGGAGAGCTTGTTTGCTTTCAGTGCCGCGTCATTGTACGTAACATCACCGTGAAACATGTAGTATATTCCGTCATCTTCCGCTATCACTATGCTGTTGCCGTTCGTGTGTCCTCGTGCCTTGATGAAGTATACTCCGTCGGCTATCTTCTGGCTTTCCGGGAAATTGTGATACGCACCGTCAGAGTATGCTGCGCGTATGATGTTGTCGCCCGTGAGCTTGAGTGCGTCAGCGTCTTCCGGCCCGATATATATTTTTGCGTTCGGGAATGAGCGAAGTTCGCCGGTGTGATCCGGGTGCTTGTGAGTTACGAGAATTTTCGTAACCTGTTCGGGTTTGTAGCCGAGAGACTCAAGTCCTGCAACGTAATCATTAACTTTCGTGTAGCCCTTGAAGGGTGTTTCGGACGGAAGACCCGTATCAACAAGAATTACCTCACTGCCCGTATCAATCACGAAATTCTGAAGGCTTCCGGGATAGCTCACATCTTTTCGCCCGTCGGCTTTGTTTTCTCCTCCGAAAAGGAACTCCTCATTGAATGAACCGTCAGTATAAAGTTTTACGACTCCAAATTTCATTTCATTACCTCCCTCAAAAAAATTTTTACAGCGAAAACTCCTGCTTATCTCCTGCCATTGATGAGCATATCGCTTTGCCCTCGTCAATGTAGAATATCTCGAACTTGCCGTCGCCCACTGAATATATTTTCGCGAGATCCGGCATGACATCAAGTGCTTTCTTCTGTGTTTCCGGCGTTGTAGCAAATTTCACCGTCCCGCAAATACGTAACGTGTTCGCGTTCTCATCAATCGCGGCAATCTCTACTTTGGGATTGTCGGTGAGCTGCTTGAACATGGGCTTTGTGTTTGATGTGCAGAATGCTATTTTACCGCCGCACTCCATGACAAAACCAAGCGGACGTACATGCGGAGTATTATTCTCTGAAGTTGCGAGGTAGAAGACCTTTGCTTTTTGCAGGAACGCTAATACTTCCTTCATTGATAATCTCTCCTTGAAAATTGATGACATAAATTTTAGAACGTGATAACTAAAACACAAGAACGCAGATTAATCATATCAAGTAAGAAAAATATATCACTAGGAGCAAATGACCCATGACGGAGAAAAAAACATTGTGCCCGTTGCGGTACCTGACGGATATATTCGGCGATAAAGCGTCGGCTGGGGGACATCACGAACATGATGTTAGCGCACTCACTACGGGAGCTTGAGAACGACGGAATGATTATCAGGACGCAATACAACGAGGTGCCTCCGCATGTAGAGTACTCATTGACGGAAAAAGGCCGGGGAGCTCTTCCGATGTTGACGGCGGCGGCTCAATGGGCGGTGCGGGCACTCGTCAGCGAGGGACTCGATACGTACTGCAGGGATTGCACGAATGCCACGTAAGATACTGTTTGCGTAAGTCCTACATTCTGCTACACTTCATACATTCACACATACACCCAGCACACAAGAAAGGAATGATTCACACAATGCGTCTCACTTACGACGGCCTCAAGGATATTAGCGCGTGGAAAAATGCCGGTGTCGAACTCCCCTCATACGACCCTCAAGAATTATCACAGAGAACAGCGAAAAATCCCCTTTGGGTACATTTCGGGATCGGCAACATCTTCCGTATATTTATCGGCGGCATTGCTGACACACTCATACGCGACGGCCTAATCGACAGGGGCATAATCTGCGTTGAAACGTTCGACTATGATGTTGTCGACAAAATCTACAAGCCCTTCAACAACCTAGCACTTGCTGTTACTCTCCACGAGGACGGAAAAACAGACAAGCGCATACTCGGCTCACTCACTGAAGCACTCAAAGCTCCCGGCGACTGGCCAAGACTCAAAGAGATATTCACCTCACCGACACTGCAGATGGTGTCATTCACGATTACGGAGAAAGGTTACGCGCTTCACGGTGCGGACGGAAAATACTTATCGTACGTTGACGCTGACATGAACAACACACCCGATAAAGCAAAAGGAGCTATGGCTATCGTTACGGCGTTATTGTTCGAGCGATTCATGGCGGGAGCTTCACCCCTTGCTCTTGTGTCGATGGACAACGTATCACAGAACGGCAAAAAGTTACGTGAGAGCGTCATAGAGACAGCAGAAAAGTGGCAGGAGAAAAATTTTGTGCCCGCTGAATTTGTCGATTACGTGAAGGACGAGAGCAGAATATCATTCCCGTGGAGCATGATAGACAAGATTACTCCGCGCCCGTCTGATGATGTCGGCAAAATGTTATCCGGCTTGGGCGTTGAGGACATGCAGACCGTCGTAACCTCAAAGCACACGTACATAGCTCCTTTCGTGAACGCTGAAGCACCCGGCTATCTCGTTGTTGAGGACAATTTCCCGAACGGACGACCTCCCCTCGAAAAAGCCGGAATGTACCTCACAGACCGCAAAACCGTAAACCTTTCCGAACGCATGAAGGTTACGACGTGCCTCAATCCGATTCATTCTGCACTGTGCACGTTCGACAGGATGCTGGGCTATGTTCTGTTTGCTGACGGTATGCATGACCCGGAACTTGCTGAACTTGCGCGCCAGGTGGGGTATGTTGAGGGACTGCCGGTTGTAGAGGATCCGAAAATCATTTCTCCTCGCGCATTCATTGACGAGGTAATCAACGTCCGCTTCCCTAATCCGTATTTGGGAGATACCAGCGCACGAATAGCAACGGACATTTCGCAGGGACTCGCTTTCAGGTTTGGCGAAACGATAAAGGCGTATGTTGCTCGTTACGGGACGGCGGAAAAGTTGAAGGCTGTACCGCTGGCAATTACCGGGTGGCTGAGATATTTGCTTGCTGTTGACGATGACGGTAATGCGTTCGAGCTTTCCCCTGACCCATTGAACGCAGAAATGACGAGCAGACTCGCGGGCGTAACGTTCGGACAGCCGGAGAGCCTCACGGGACAACTGAAGCCGATACTGTGCAACAAAAATATTTTCGGTGTCGATCTGTACGAGGCCGGACTCGGTGAAAAGATAGAGACGATGTTCCGGGATATGCTGAAGGGTAAAGGAGCAGTGCGCGCGGCACTCAAAAAGTATCTTGCGTAAAAATTTCGTTGTTGATAGTCCCTCTTCACGGTGAAGGGGGATTTTTTGTTGTATCATGTCAGCAAGGAGTGATTGTCATTGATAAGTGAATTGCTATCTTTTGCGGGAAAACATAAATATTTTGCGTTTGCGTCGTGGTTTTTGTCGGGCATAAGCTCACTCACCGCTATAATTCCGTTCTGGTACGTGTGGCGT
>CAJOED010000024.1 GCA_905233335.1 uncultured Synergistales bacterium | reverse complement strand
GAAATTACTCCCTGTTTAGAATAGTATCTAGGCAGGGAGTTTTTTTCTGCCAAAAAGGAGCATTCATGTTAGCATTCATTTTTCTTTATGCAGTAATTCTCGTAGCAATCGGAGCACTAATCGGACGACGCGCAAAATCCGCCTCCGACTTTTTCGTAGCAGGACGAAACCTCAACGCCGGCTTGCTCTTCACGACACTCATAGCCGCAAATCTCGGTGCAGGCTCTACGGTCGGTGTTACTGCCCTCGCTTATCGTCATGGGCTTTCAGCGTGGTGGTGGATAGGCAGCGCGGGGATCGGCTCACTCATTCTTGCGTTCATTGTAGGCCCAAAGATATGGAGAACTGCCCGCAAGAACAACTACTACACTTTGAGCGACTACCTCGACGCACGTTACAGCAAAGCATTCTCCGGGATAATCTCGCTCATGATGGCCGTCGGGACTCTGGCACTTTTCGCCGGACAGTTACTGGGCATCGCGTGGATTCTTGAGGTCGTTGCTGACGTTCCCAAGTTCGAGGGCGTAATCATCGGGGCGGTAGTTACGACGTTATACTTTGCGGCGGGCGGACTGCTCTCAAGCGCAATCGTGAACATTCTTGAAGTTGCTGTGATTTTGGCGGGGTTTGTTGTTGCTCTGCCGTTCGTATGGAAGTTCACGGGAGGCATTGAGGGAATACGCGCGAACGTGAATAACCCGTCATACTTTGATTTTTACGGAATGGGAAGCGGGGCTATCATCGGCTATATCGTTATGCTTGTACCTTCCTTCTTCATATCGCCCGGACTAATCGGAAAAGTTTTTGCGGCAAAGGACGAACGCGCTATCAAAATCGGGACTGCTCTCAACGGCCTCGTACAGTTAGTGTTCGCGGTTATCCCGGTAATTATCGGTATGGCGGCGGGTGCATGTTTCCCGGAACTTTCACGCGCGGACTTGGCCTTACCCACTGCAATGAAGAACATGATGCCATTTGCGGCGGCGAGTCTGGCACTTGCGGCGATTTTTGCTGCGGAGGTCAGTACGGCTGATACGGTGTTATACATGCTTGCTGGCTCACTCACCAACGACATCTACAAACGCTTCATGAATCCGGGAATTTCTGACGCGAAATTATTACGTCTCTCACGTTTTGTTTCTGTCGTGTGCGGGGTTATAGGTGTAATTCTTGCGTTGAGGCTTGAGAGCATCATATCAGCACTCACGATATTCTACTCGCTCATGAGCGTATCTCTCTCTGCTCCGTTGGTGTTCGGGCTGTTCACGAAAAGAGCCGGGAATTTCGGGGCGGTTGCGTCGGCTGTCGTCGGGGTGGGAGTTACGCTGTACATGACGTTTTCGGGAGCGTCAGTGAATGTTGCCGGTGTGAGTCTGAATGCGTCGACGTGCGGCATAGTGTGTTCGTTCGTCGTTATGGCTCTGTCATTGTTGCATAAGGCTCAAGACTGACTGCGGGAGGTTATTCGCCTGTGCGAGCATTGACGTAGCTGACTGGTTCAGTATCTGGAGCTTCACGAAATCAATCATTGCCGCTGACATATCTGCATCACGTATACGGCTCTCGGCCTGAGTCAGGTTTGCACTTGAGGTCGTGAGGTTTTCGAGCGTGTGTTCGAGGGCGTTCGTGTAAGCTCCAAGTTTTGCCCGCTGTGCCGAAACTTTTTTTATCGCGTTGTCTAGTATTCCTATGGAACGCGCTGAACTTTCACGAGTCGTAACGCTTACCCCTGCAATGCCGAGAGAGTTCACTGAAGCATCACCGAGCTGTATGAAGAAATCTTCTCCCATGTTCGCGCCAGTCTGAAACGCCGCACTGTTGTCCTCAAGGTGTAACGTGTAGTATGACATGCTGCTTTCAGGGACGTAGCGTTTTGCTGTTTCGTTCCACGATGAGAATATGTCGGGCATCGGGTCAATCTCTATCTCTATGTTGTCGCTTATGATGTTTCTGAACGTTCCTCCCGATGACTTTGCGCATGACGTTATGAATTTCCCTGAATGCGCATCATGAACTGACAGCGTGTAGTTATGCTCCCGCGATTCCTGTATTGTGTTCAGGCCAAGTGCTTTCATGAGTTCTTCAGACCCCGAAAAGTGAAGTTCTCCCGCCTTGCCTGCAACCGCCGAACGTACAATGAACGTCCCTGCAACCGACTCGCTGCCGTTGTTCTGTTCTGTACCGTCATACACGAAACTCACAAAGTTATCCGTCGACCCCTTGATGTATTTGCTTTGTCCCAAGTCCTTTGCGATTGCGTCGTTGAGTTTTTTGCGTATATCCTGTATTGTGTCCGTTTCGTAAAGCGTAACTTCTGCCGTCTGCCCGTTGCCCTGTGTGATTGTGATTGTTTGAGGACGGTCAATCATGAACACTCCCTGCGAATCCCAAAAGTTATTGATGTCCCGCAGCTTTACGTCGTGTTTCGGGATCTGTCCCAAATACGCCGCCTCAAAAGTCGTCATGTCGGAGTATTCCGGGATGTCGTCTTCTGTCGTCCTGATGACTATATCGCCGTCGTAAACTCGTCCGTTTTCGCTGTTGAGGTAAAAATTTCGGAAGTGTATATCACGTTTCGTTACTTTGTCCGCATCGAGGCTGAATTTCTGTTCAAAGTTCGAGCGGAGTCCGAGAATGTTCAAAACTTCCCTGTCGCCCGAAAATTTCAGCTTTGTCCCGTAATCAAGCATCGTCGTGAATAATGCTCCGACTTCTCCCGTGTCGTTGTCTTCTGTTACCTTTATCGTTGTTTTGCCGCCCGTAGCAGCCTCAATTTTTGCCGCCGCCGTCCTCATTGTGTCGGTGGGATTTATCGCTATGTTCGTGATTTCGCCGTCCTTCTCCACTTGTATAATTCTGTTCGCGCTGTTCTCGTCGGGGAAAACAGAATCAAACTGCTGAAACTGGTAAAAGGGCGTGCCGTTCAGAAATGGCTCGATTGCTTCTTCTCCTATTTGTTTCGCGAGGTTGTTCACGAGGTCAGTTCCCCATTGCTGGCTGGTAATGTTCATGTCGTGGCCGTTTGAGGTTACGAGGTCTTCTATGTCCTTGAAGTTGTTGCGTACGGCTGATAATGTTACTCCGGCAGAACTCAAAGCGTTTTGTGCGTCCGTCAGTGTGTAGGGTGAAGGGTTAGTTTCCTGGTTTGTGTCGGTAATCAGCACTATGTGTTTCGCCGCCGCTCCCGTAGTACCTGCTCCGTAATACTTGTTCACCGTTTCCACAACAGCCTGATATTGATCCACGAGGCCGCCCGAAGGACCAGCAGAGAGTAACGCTTCAAGCTGTTTCTCATCACTCACCCAGCCGGAAGCAGATTTCAAACTTGACCCGTTAGAAGAAGATGGAGCCGTATATCTCACTATTGCTATGCTGACATCATTGACACCCTGCGCCCGTATGTTTGATAGAAATGAAGAAATATTTGCTTTCACCGTCTGAAACGATGTACCCATAGAGCCGGAATTGTCTATCAGGAATACAACTTGCGCTGATGTGTCTACTGGTTCTTTGGGCTTGAATAAGTTTGTTTTGTATATCTGCTGTGTCTCTTCCCAGCTTCCCGGCCATTCAGGATTCTGTTCGTTCGTGATAGTTATCACCCTGTCGGCACCCTCAACATTTCCTGCTGTCGTGATATTGTACACGAACTTGAAGCCCGCAGAAAACTCTTCCGCCGCATTCCTGTTCAGAGTGAGCGAAAACGCTCCGTCCTCATCACCGACACCGAGAACTTTGCTCAAGTCCGACGCTTTCCCCTCCGACAGAATAATATTGTCCTGCCTGTAATTTTTCGTCGTCCCGTCAGTGCACAGTACGCGGGAAGTGGCATTGACCGATATATTTCCGTTCTCACTGTCGACGTTCACAACCTCGAACAAGACGCTGGCATTCCGTTTCAGTTTGCTGTCGGTAGTTTCAGAAGACAATGCGTCCTCAAAATCTCCGAGTCTCATTCCGTAAGTGCCGGTGATAATCGCGCGTGATTCCGTCGGAGGCTCTGACGTAAGCTCATAATTCCCGGCCGGAACGTTATTCACTTTCACGTCATACATTCCTGCTTCGTTGTTGATAATTCTGTCCATTGTTACGTTCTCATGCTTTATCAACATCACGCTGCTTTTCTGTATCTGTGTCTGTCCTGCTTCTGTGCGTAAAGTGAGGCGGTAATTTCCAGAAACATCTACCTTCTGCCCAAACTCATCGAAACTGATAATGCCGCCGTTAATCTTTGCTTTCACGTTCTCACTGCTGCATGACCATAACACTCCGCATGACCCGTCAAGAAGCCTCTTCCTGTTGAACTGTGTAGTCTCTGCTATTCTGTCAACGTTCGCTTTGAGCTGGTCAATTTCGAGCTGTATGTACTGTCTGTCCTGTGAAGTCAGTGTGTCATTGCTTGCCTGAACAGCAAGCTCCCTCATTCGCTGCAGACATGAATTAGTCCCGTCGAGTGCTCCTTCTGCCGTCTGAATGAGGCTGATACCGTCCTGTGTGTTGTGTATGGCCTTGTCCATTCCGCAAATTTGCGAGCGCATTTTCTCACTTATCGCAAACCCTGCCGCATCATCAGAAGCCGAATTTATACGCATCCCCGTAGACAAAGCCCGCATAGTTTTCTGCAGAGCACCATTCACAGCATTAAGAGAGTTGAACGCTCCCAGTGCTGAAAGATTATGCATTACCTTCATAATTATGAAAATCTCCAGGAAAAATTTTTTGCTTATAGTATCGGAAGAATGGAGCGAATTATTTATTTTATTACCTAGCTTCTATGAGTGATAGAACAGACTGCGGAAGTTGATTAGCCTGTGCGAGCATTGATGTCCCTGACTGATTGAGTATCTGCAGCTTCACGAACTCCATCATCATCTGCGCCATATCCGCGTCCCGTATTCGTGATTCGGCGTTCGTGAGGTTTGCGGTCGTTACTGTGAGGGCGTTCATTGTGTGTTCGAGTGCGTTGGTGTATGCTCCGAGTTCCGCGCGCTGTGTTGATACTCTGTTTATGGCGTTGTCGATAGTGCTCAATGCCCGCGATGCTGTTTCTCTTGTCGCAACGTTGACGCTCTCAATGCCGAGTGCGTTTGCGGACACATCAGAAAGCTCTATCGTTATGCTCTCTCCTTTGTCTGCTCCCGTCTGGAATGCCGCGCTGTTGTCCTGGAGGTGAAGCGTGAAACTTTTTGCTGTCATCTCGTTAATCTCAATGTCGATATTCGGACTTATGACACCGTGAAAGACATTGCCCGATGATTTTGCGCCCGCAGTTACTGTCTTCCCTGAATGAGCGTCGTAAACTGAAAGTGTGTAGCTGCTCTCTTCTGCTTCCTGTATGGTGTTCAGGCCGAATGCGTTAATTACGTCCTCACTGCCGGAAAAATAGAACTCCCCTGCTCTGCCCGGAATGTCAGAAGCAATTATGAACGTCCCGGCTACTGTGCTGCTTCCGTTTGTGCCGGCCTCATAGACAAAACTCACAGTTGCACCCGTCATAGCGTCGTCAAGTTTCCTGCGAACGTCCTCTATCGTGTCGGTCTCATACAGCATAACTTCAGACGTAAGACCGTCGCCCCTCGTGATTGTTATTGCCTGCGGGGTTGTGAGCATGAATACGCCGTCATTGTTCCAGAAGTTATTGATGTCGCGCAAAGTTACGTCATGTGCAGGGACTTCACCGACATATGCCGCGTCAAATTCTGCAAGCTGTGAATGTTCCGGGAGTGCGTTTTCTGATGTCGTAATGATGATTTCTCCGTCGTTCACTTGGCCGGTGGTGCTGTCTATCGTGAAGCTGCGCAAGTGTATATTCCTGTTCGTGATTTTTGTTGAGTCCAGGCTGAATGACTGCTCCAAATTCGAGCTGAAACCGAACGCCCGCAAAATTTCAGTATCGCCCGAAAATTTCACGTTTGCGCTCCTGTCAAGCTCCATCTTCAGGCACACGCCGACTTCACCGCTCTCCGTCTCTGCAAGCTCTATTGTCGTTCGTCCGCCCGTAGCAGTGTCGAGTTTTGCCGTTATGCTCTCTATGGTGTCAGAAGAATTTACTGCTATGTTCGTGAGTTCGTTGTTCTTCTCTACGCGTATAATCTTGTTCGGGCTGTTATCGTCCGGGAAAATTTCCGCAAGCTGTGAGATACTTCCGCATGTTGTGCTTTTGAGTTGTGCTTCAACCGCCTCAAGTCCTATCTGCCCGGCAAGAGTATCAACTAACTCCGTGCCCCACGTGCTTCCGTCAACGTCCAGACTAAGTCCGTTTGCTGTTACGAGCGGAGAAATTTGCGGGTTGTTCCCCCTGTAGACCGCCGACAAAGTTACGCCCGACGATTTCAGCGCGTTCTGTGCGTCAGTGAGTGTTATGCTGGAGTTCTGGACTTCCTGCCCGGTGTCAGTGATGAGCACTATGTGTTTTGCTTCCGACGGTGAAGAGCTTGAAGCGTAGTACTTGTTCACAGCGTCATATACTGCCCTGTATGGATTGACTACACTCCCGACGAGTCGAGGCTCAAGAAGTTTTCGGAGTTCCTCGTCATCACTCACCCATTCAGACGCGGAATACAGCCCTGCAGTGTATCTTGCAACCGCAACACTGACCTCATCGACACCCTGAGACTTTATGTTCGACAGAAACGACGATATACACGACTGCACTGTCTGAAACGGTGCCGACATTGAGCCGGAATTATCGATGAGAAATACTACTTTTGCGGAAGTGCTGACGGGGTCTTTGGGCGTGAATGTGTTTGTCCTGTATACCTCTATCCCTTCTGCAACATCTTCCGGCTCCCCTGAAAGTGCGTAATCCCGGAAAGTTATGGCTCTGTCCACGCCGTTCACACCGCCCGCAGCATTCAGTGAGTACACGAACTTGTCGCCCGCAGAAAATTCTCCCGTCATGCCGTCCGAAACCTGCAGCAGAAACCCTCCCGCTTCACCCACGCCGAGAATTTCTCCGAGTTCCGTAAAGCTATCTTCATTCAGCTTGATGTTGCTGTGCGTGAATGTGCCTGAAGTGCCGTCGGTGTTCAGTACGTGGGATATGGCGTTGACGGTGAGCGTTTTGTGTTCGGAGTCTGCTTCTACTACCTCAAAGAGTACGCTTGCGTTTGCTGTAAGTTTGCTGTCGACTGTTCCGGCTGTGAGTGCGTTCTCGAACTCGTCAATCTCCATCCCGTAACTGCCCGTTATGACCGCGCGTGATTCTGTCGGAAAGTTTGAGTACATCTCATAGTGTCCTGCAGGAAGATTTTTCACGCCGACATCACTGACTCCGATTATGTTTCTGTTCATGGCAACGTCTTCATGATTGATGAGCATGATTTTGCTTTTCTGTATTTCGGGCTGTCCTTCTGACATTTGGACGTTTATTCTGTAATTCCCGGAAACATCTATTTTTTGTCCGAACTCGTCAAAGCTCGCGAGTCCTCCGTTGATTTTTGCTTTCACGTTCACGTCATCGCACGACCATAACACCGAACAGCTCCCGTCAAGAATGCGCTTTCTGTTGAATTGCGTCGTGTCTGATATGCGGTCAATCTGTTTCTTGAGTTCGTCGATTTCGAGCTGTATATGATTTCTGTCTTGGGTTGTGAGTGTATCGTTTGCCGCCTGAAGTGAGAGTTCCCGCATCCGTTGAAGGCATGAGTTGACATCACCGAGCGCACTTTCTGCTGTCTGAAGTAACGATATTCCGTCCTGTGTATTCTTGAGTGCCCGGCCAAGCCCGCCGAGTTCCGTGCGCATCTTCTCACTCACTGCCAGCCCTGCAGCATCATCAGCCGCTGAATTTATGCGCAGTCCCGTAGAGAGTGCAGTGATAGTTTTCTGCAGTGCGTTGTTCACCGACAATAATGAGTTCAAAGCTCCGAATGCTGAAAGGTTGTTGTTAATTCTCATAACGTACAGACTCCTCAAAAATTCTTACGGGTATATACTTAATTTTCGGAGGATTACGATAACTTATTGAGCGCAAAAAATAACATCTCCACACGTCGAAAGGTATAACCCATATACGGACGAGAATATTTTTCTCACCGGGCAGACTCACTACTCCACGCATAAATATAACGGAGTACTCTCCCTTTGCGCACCAGCATTACTATCTATAAAAATAGCGCAAAAAAAATAACCCCTCCCATCATGAAAGGGGCACAAATATTTTCTCACACTCTCTCACGCTCCGGCAGAAGCAATACACGCACGAACGATAACATCAGCCGCTTCACCTTTTGTTACGGGACGGCCATAATAGAACTCACTATCCCGAGCGTAAACGTCGAGAATGCCCAAACGCCCCAAAATTTCTGCATACTCTGAATTTCTGTGCTCTCTTATTCTGAACGTGAGCCGTGATTGTGTGCTGTCTATGTCCTTCAGTTTCGGGAAAGCATCACACACAGCCTTCACAAAATCTCCCCGCGAAACAAAATCGCCGGACTTACCAGCAAGCACCTTCACAGCAGCAGCACCGACCGCCTTTTGTCCCCGCGCAATAATTTCTGCCGCTGTCCCCCTCGTGATTATGTCGCCAACACCGAAAACTCCCTTGTCCTGCCCGCGAATAATAGCCATAGCGAGTACGGGGTCTTCAAATTCCCTTATGTTGTACGACGGCGCATGAGGGTATTCGTTCGCGTCAACAAGCCCGTACATGTTCGCAATCTGCACGGATTTATTCACCGGATGTTCAGGGGGAACGTCGGAATAATTGCAGAGTGAGAGATTTACGCCGGAACTAAGAAGCTCCCACTGTACGCGCATAGCATGAACTTCACGCGGCATTCTCCCATCACGAACAGAAACTGCCGCCAAAGCTCCCGCCGCCTGTCCCGTCATCATCGTTATGGGCTGAAGACGCAATGCACCCGCCGCAAGACGCGACATCGAGAGATTTTTTTCCGCCGCAATAAGCCCGTCTGTTTCTTGGGGAATGAGTATATTCATGGGCACCTGAAAAGGCCCGCGAGGTCTGTTCGTAATTATGGAGCTTGCTCGTTCGTCAAATTCCCACTCAATATCTCCGTCAGCCGCCGCACCGTGTAAATCAAGAATGTAGCCACCGATAGCTATAGCGTCTGAAAATTCATGGCTCGTCTGTCCGTCCCTGTAGCTTAGTGAGTTGCGCAGAATTTCGTGTGAAGTCAGCGTGTGTTCGCCAATTATGCGCCGGGATTCTCTCACATAAGGTATTACGGGCATACGTCGCACTATCTCCTGCCATTCGTACGGAAGACCCTGAGCAGCTTCCGGGAGTATTCTGTTTCTGTATTCGTCATCAGCAACTGACCAGTCCTCGCCGAGTTCGTTTTGAACGTAGTATATGAAGTGAAGCGTTTTTATGAGTGCGTCATGTTCTATCTGCCTGCGTAAATTTTTGTCCTCAAGATACATAACAGGAAGTCCGCGTCTGCCGTTCCACGAGTAAGCACCGGGGTAATCATTGCCCCAGTTGACGCTCGTTTTTGTGATGTGCATTCGGTTGTCCTTGTCTGCGTCGTAATTGTACGGGTTGGAGCTGTCCGGGAGTCCCCTGTATGAATTGTGCGTTATGAAGTTCACGGGAGTAGCTACGGGGTAAGTGTTTCGGAAGTTGAAGCCGTCGGAAGTAACGTAGCTCTCATAGTTTCGTTTTGCGAGTTCGTAGCCTGGAAGGGGAGTTGTCGGTTTCAGGTGTTCGGGAACTCCGCCGGGGTATTTGCGCATAATCGCAACCCATGTTATGTCCTGTATCATTGCTTCCTTGTTGAAAAATCCTGATGTCGTATTGCCGAGCCTGTACGGTGTCTTTGTGAGCGGCAGAATATCTCCGTATTCAGTAGCATCGATTAGTATTTTGCATTTGTACTCTCTCTTGTTTGATGATGTCTTTACAGTTACGCCGGAAATTCTGCTGTTTTTCTTTTTCACGCTGGTAATGTTGGAGTTCATGAGGAAGTCAAGCGTTCCTCTTCTCCTTGCCTCGTTAATCATTGAGACGAATGCTTCCTGCCCTATATGCGGCTCGAATGCGATGCTCCGTGAACCCCAGTAGCAGGTGCCCATAGATTTTCCGCGTGCGTCGTAATAGTCTTTTATGCGCGTAATGAAATCGAGATATATTCCGCTCTTCTGTCTGCTCATGTCGTCCATAGTGCTCACTCCTGCAGCGGTTGCCTGTCCTCCTATCCATGTAGACGGCTCGACAACAAGAACGCTTGCTCCCATGTTTGCGGCCTGAATTGCGGCGGAAATTCCTCCTGTACCTCCTCCGGCTATAATGATGTCGTATGTGTTTCGGTTTGATTGTGCTGCTTGCAGGGGGGCTGCTGAAAAGATGAGTAAGGCGGCGGCGAATATATATCGTAAAGTTCTGGAAACATTCAAGGTTACAAAATTCCTCCCGAAAATAAAATAATTGTAAATAATACACCTCACAGCCGAAATACGCGCAAAAAAAATCAGGGCTTGGCCTTCTTGCACACATAACGTCGGGGTGGCACACTCACAGTAAGCTATCATTCCGGCGAACTTCACACACGCACAGCTACCTCACGGAGAACTTCACGCCGTAGCACCTCTCACACAGCAACAGAATAATCATTGCCGGGCGGCTATCTCACAGCAAACCTCACACACTGCACA
>CAJOED010000023.1 GCA_905233335.1 uncultured Synergistales bacterium | reverse complement strand
CAACGCTATTAATATCGTTATGAGGTGGTTCACTGATACACCCGTCGAAATCGTAGCTTTCACTTCTTCGGGATTGTCTGAAATATCCTGCACGTAAACATTCGAGGCCATAGAAGCAAGAGAGATTACAGCATCGAGAATATAATTCACACAGCACACAATAAACGCCGTCTGCATTGAGAACATATGATGCGCGAAACCGTAAAAGAAACACACTATCACGAGTATCAGCGTGTCCATTATCATAACAATCTTGTAGCCGAAACGGTCTATTATCTTTCCGACGAGCGGCGAACATATGAACGTAGCTATTGCCGATAACGCGAACAGTATACTGATTGCCATTGCACCAGCACCGTAGAATAATACAAGCAGGTACGGCCCGAACGTGAAGAATATCTGCTTCCGTGCTCCGTAAAACACTTCAAGCATGTAGAACTTCTTGTATTTCCTGCGGAAGTAGAAACGGCTCGTAACATGTTCAGGTTTGCTTTTCCCCCTCATGTGAAGAGAGAATATGAAGCCAGCTGCTATTATTGCGGACGACAGCATGAACACGGGACGAAACAAATTCATTCTGCCGCCGAGAAAGAAAAATATCAACGCTATCATGATGTACCCGGCCAATGTCCCGAACTGATACGCTGAATTTTGCAGGCCAAGTGCCGCTCCTCCGTGCCCTTCTTGGGAGTACTCTAGAGCCAGCGTGCTCCTCATACCGAACTGCATATGTTCACCGAGCGAGTACGTGAACACAGCCGCCGTTACCCAAACACGATCCGCCGGGACAAACGACTGCATGAGCATTCCCAAGAGCATAACCAGCGCACCGGCCTTGAAGATTTTTTCTGCGGAGAACTCATACAGGACAGCAAGAACAAACACTAACATGAAGCCGGGCAATTCCCGGAAGAATTCCGACACTCCGCGATCAAATTGCGACATGTTGACAATTTCGGCGAGGTAGTTATCGATGACAGCCTTGTACAATCCGTAAGAAAGCCCGAACGTTACCAGCGATATTATGAACGCTTTGTACTGTGAGCCGGGCTTGAAAACTGACGACATTTTACCCTCCAACAAAATTTATTTACGCTAATGATAATATAATACTCATAAAAATTTTAGGGGGGTAATAATATTATGAAGGCACTATTTGTTAATGGCAGTCCGCGAAAAAACTGGAACACTCACAAAATGCTTCAGAGTGCCATGCAGGGAGCTTCTGATGCAGGAGCAGAATGTGAACTCGTACACCTCTACGATATGAGCTTCAAAGGGTGCATGTCATGTTTTGCGTGCAAGGTCAAGAACGCGAAAACTCACGGGGTGTGCGCGATACGTGATGACCTGCGTCCCGTCCTCGAAAAAGCAATCGCCAGTGATGTCATCGTCATGGGAAGCCCGATATATTTCAGTTTTCCGACGGGAATGATGCGGAATTTCGTAGAACGTCTGCTGTTCCCGGTCATGAGCTACAACGTCAACCCCGACGGCACACGTCCGAGAGCGATCGACAGAACGATATACACCGCCAGCATCTTCACCATGAACTGCCCGGAAGACCTTGCGCCGAAAATGAACTATCCCGCAATTATGGACGCTCACACTGCCGGACTCGGAATCGTCATGGGCTACACTGAAACGCTATGTGCGTACAACACATACCAGTTCACGGACTATTCACGATATGACGCAAACATGTTCAGCGAACAGGGCAAAGCAAAGTACAGGGACGAACATTTCGGTGAGGACTTGCAGAAAGCATACGACTTGGGAAAAAGGTTAGTGGAGAAAGTAGAAGCGTAACAAGTGAAGCATCCACCGTGAATGAGCGGGGGGTGTTTTTGTTTTGTGTCATTATTCACAAAAATTTCTTATTCACAAATAATTACTTTCACCGTAAAATCATCTCACCCAATCAAAAAAATTTTTCAATACAGAAGGGAGAAACTCTCACAATGGATTTCGCTATAGGTGTAATTCTGTTACTGACGTTCTTTGCCCTCGCCTGGTACTGCATCAAAGGTTTCAACTTGATGATAGGCTTCCTCGTTATCACAATATTATGGACAGTCCTTCCGCTGTTCGGTACTCTGTTCGTCTCTGAAGAGTTCCTGAAAGCCAACCCTGTCTTGATGTTTGAGGGCGGTAAAGGCTTAGTGAAGATTCTCAACGGCATCTACCAGTCTGCTCCTGAAGGCTGGGGCACTACGCTCGTCAACGTCTGCTGGGGCGCATGGTTCGGACGCGTACTCATGGACACGGGCATAGCTTCAACCCTCATACGCAAGACCGTAGAGCTTGGCGGCGACAAACCTGCAGTAACAATTTCGCTGCTCAACCTCGTAACAGCATTAATCTTCACGTCAATGACTGGTGCAGGTCCCGTTATCGCTATCGGCGTTATCGTGCTCCCGATATTGATGTCTCTCGGTGTGCCTAAGGCTATTGCTATGTTCTCGTTCATGGGAGCGGTTGCTTCCGGAATATACCTCAACCCCGTAAACTTTGCACAGTACAGAGCGTTCTTCATCAAGCCGACCGACATGCCCGACTTCACGCTCGGCTGGTACGCAGCACACTGGGGATATGCCGCACTCGCAATCATGCTTGTAGTTACGACACTTCTTGCGCTGTTCTATCTTGGCCGCTCGAAATCACACAGACAGTGGGCAGCACAGACCCGCAACCCGCAGGCCGCACAGAAAGACGCTCCCATATACACGCTCATACTTCCCGTAATCCCCGTAATCCTGAATATCGCGTTCAACTTCTCTGTTATCGGCGGTTTCGTCATTGCAGGATTTGCGGCGTTGTTCCTTTGCGGGAGAATGTCAGGTACTTTCAGGGAAAACTGCCAGCTCGTGAACAAACTCTACTATGAAGGTGTCGTAGATACAGCTCCTCTCGTGGGCTTCCTGCTTACCCTTCCGATGTTCAACGCTGTAGCTGTTTACGCTTCTCCGTACTTCAACGTCGTAATCGGTGGTATCATGCCGCGTTCAGAACTCGTCGTGTGCGTAGTGTTTGCGGCTCTGCTGTTCATGGGATTGTTCAGAGGCCCGATGACGCTCGTCGGGTGCGGTGCTGCTACTCTCGGAGTGCTCTCGAACGTCGCGAAATTCTCCGTGCCGTTCCTGTACGGTGTGTTCGCGATTCCGACAATCACGGTAAACATCGGCTCATGCATAACACAGTCATGGGTTGCCTGGGGACTTGCTTACACGAAAGTAGAGTCGCGCGACTTCCTGAAGCTCTCGATCCCGAACGCATACGCAACAGGTATATTACAGTATGCCGCAGTGTATCTGTTCCTGGCCGGGCTTGGCAGTGCGTGGATGATTGGCTAGCAGTCAGTGAATAATGAGTAGTGGTTAGCGGGGTGTTCTCGCTGGCCGCTATATTTTTACGCATGAGATTTTTGTGCAGGGAATACGCGCGGGTGTCGGGGATACAGTGTGTCAGGGACAGTGTGAACGCCTTTATGCAATAAACACCGTGTACTTTTGCAGGAACTAAGAACTATTACCGACAACATGAAAAAATATCTCGTGTGTAACATGAAACTTACAGAAAGGAAAAATGACAATGGCAGAAAATGAACGCCGTTCCGTAAGAATGGGAATAGATGTCGGAGGAACATACACTAAATGCGTTGCGATGGACAACCTGACGCATGAGATTATCGGCAAGAATGAGGTCAAGACCACCCACGACGATAAAGACGGAGTAGCCGCCGGGGTCGTTCAGTCGTTCCGTAACTGCATGGCCGAGAATGGCATTAAGCCGGAGGACGTTGTGTTTGTTGCGCACTCCACGACACAGGCAACCAACGCATTCATTGAGGGAGATGTTGCGAATGTCGGAGTGTTCGGTGTTGCGGGCGGATGGTTCGAGAGTTTCCTTGCGAAAAGACAGCTCGCTTTGCAGGATATAGTTCTTGACCCGAAAACACAGAAAGTTATCAAGGTGTTCAATGCGTTTGCGAGAAAGAAAGATCTCACGCCCGAACTCGTCAACAGCACAGTAGACGAACTCATCAAGAAAGGCTCACAGGTAATAGTTGCGTCTATGGCGTTCGGAGTTGACAGCATGGACGAGGAGCAGATGATTCACGATGCCGCCGCAAGCAAGAACGTTCCTGCAACGATGGCTTCCGACATCACGAAACTTTACGGCCTCACACGACGCACACGCACCGCCGCAATCAACGCGTCCATTCTCCCGAAAATGATAGCCACTGCAAACGCTACAGAAAGTTCTGTGAGGAAAGCAGGAGTTACTGTCCCATTGATGATAATGCGCGGGGACGGCGGAGTCATGGAGATTAACGAGATGCGCAAACGTCCCATACTCACAGCGTTATCGGGGCCGGCGGCTTCGGTCATGGGTTCGTTGATGTATCTTAGAGCGTCGAATGCTATATATTTTGAGGTCGGCGGGACAACTACGAACATCGGAGTAATCAAGAACGGTCGTCCTGGTGTTGACTACGCGCAAATAGGCGGACACGATACGTATATCAGCTCTCTCGACGTGAGAATTTTGGGTTGTGCTGGAGGCTCTATGGTACGCATTAACGATAAGGAAGTTGTTGATGTGGGGCCAAGAAGCGCACATATTGCCGGGTGTGAATATGCCTGCTTCACTCCTGAAGAAGAAATCGTAGATCCCAAAATAGAACTCATCAGCCCGAAACCCGGAGACCCGAATGATTACGTCGTAATACGCCTCAAGAGCGGCAAGAAAATATGCTTCACGAACACCGACGCGGCTAATGTTTTGGGATTGATTGACGAGAAATATTTTGCACACGGAAACGCAAGCGCGGCACGAAAAGCAATGCAGCCAGTAGCGGACAAACTCGGCATAACAGTAGAAGAACTTGCGACACAGATACTCGAAAAAGATTACGAGAAAGTCAGCGCATGTATCAACGCACTAGCCGACAAGTACCAGCTCGACCAGGAAAGTATGAGGCTCGTGGGCTGCGGAGGAGGAGCGGCTTCACTCGTTCCGTATTGCGCGAACAAAATGGGCTTGCAGTACAGCATACCCGAAAATGCAGAAGTCATCTCGTCAATCGGTGTTGCTCTGTCAATGGTGCGTGATGTCGTCGAGAGAGTCATTCCGAACCCGACGCAGGAAGATATACGCGAACTCAAGAAAGAAGCGATTGATGCGGCTGTGAGTTCTGGAGCATCACCCGACACCGTAGAAGTGCACATAGAGATAGACAGTCAGACGGGGAAAGTTACGGCGATTGCTACGGGGTCAACGGAAGTCAAGACTACGGATCTGCTGAAAGAATGCGACGAGGCAGAAGCAGAACAGCTCGCGAAAGAAGATTTCGGCTCAAAAGTAAGCAACGTACACTTGGCCGCAAAGACAGACAAGTTCTATGTGTATCAGGGCGACAAGGACGAGAAACACCCGGTGCGCATTGTCGACAAGAAAGGATTTATACGCGTTCAGTGTTCACAGGCTGAAGTCGTCAAGTGCAAGGTCAGCGAATATCTTGATGAGGTGCGGCGGCTTTGGGAAGATACAGCGGTGTTCAAGACCGACAGCATATTACGCCCTGACTATTTTGTGTGTTTCGGGCCAAGAGTGAGCGACTACAGCGCAGTAGACCTTGAGCACATAGAGCTGTTGATGGATCTTGATATAGGCGACAGGGACTCTGACGAGGAAATTATTATTGGCGGGTCAATCACAGAAGTGTAGCAAGTCGGGATAAGGCCGCCAATTTTCTCCCCCCCTCCGGCTACGCGCACGACACATGCCCGTGTCGTTGCCCCACCCCGAAAATTGTCGGCCTTCAGGACACACACATAACATCATGAACTGGCAATACATACGCGAAAAACTCAAACCCATAGCAGACGGTCTCTTCGGCAAACAGCGAATGCCCCGCTACGAACGCCCACACTACGACATTCGCCCGCTCGAATACATGCTCGAACGCCTCGTGAACATCCCGGACACCTCGTGGCAGAATTACGCCTTCTCACGCGAACCGCTCAACGGGAAATTCTCCGACGCACAACGCACAGAGTGGACACGTAAAGCCATCGACTGCGGAAAGGATTACGCCGGAAAATTCACGAACAAATACGGCACCGATGACCCCGAATTACTTGCGCGCAAAATCGGACTCGATGTCTACTACCCTCAATACCCCGAAAAGACAGACAGAGTGTTATTCGCTGATTTCGTCATGCCCAACAGGATTAATATTTTCATGGACGCGGTGTACAGAGCACAGAAATATTTGCGCCGGAACAACGTCAAAAAATCTCTCGGCGACATCAGCATACAAAAAATCATTCTCGCTCATGAGATATTTCACTTTGTAGAGGACAAGTACCAGCACGAAATCTTCACGCGAACAGAAAAAATAAGGCTGTGGACACTCGGTCCGCTCCATAATGATTCGGGAATTTTCGCTCTCGGTGAAATTGCTGCTATGTCCTTCACGCAATCACTAAATCATTTGCAGTATTCGCCTTATGTTATGGACGTGTTTTTAGTGTATGATTATTCTGCGGAGGAAGCCAGCGGACTTTATGAGGAGATTATGCAGTTTGCAGGTCTCACGCCGTAAAGAATGCACTTCCTCTGCCGCCCCTATTAACGAACGAAAGAAGATGATAGAACTTGATAGTCCCATTCGACAAACTGAAAGCCACCGCAAAAAAAGCATTCCTCAATCTTGGTCTCTCTGAAGAACAAG
Organism: uncultured Synergistales bacterium; assembly: GCA_905233335.1. Lineage (GTDB taxonomy): Bacteria > Synergistota > Synergistia > Synergistales > Aminobacteriaceae > JAFUXM01. The sequence goes on along the minus strand of CAJOED010000023.1, from coordinate 3,959 downwards.
CTGAAACCTGCGCACACATTCACGCCTCATCAAGCGCGGACGGAGTCGAGAGCCACGGCATGAATCGCATTCCCCGTTTTGCTGAATACGTCGGCAAAGGCTGGGTGAACGTCAACGGCAGGCCCGAACTCATCAGGGCAAAAGGTGCGGCGGAAAATTACGACGGTCATTTGGGCATCGGCATCACCAACGCGCTGTTTTGTGCTGAACGTGCAATGAAGCTGGCGGAAGTTCACGGCATCGGATTAGTCGCCCTCAAGAACACAACTCACTGGATGCGCGGCGGGACTTATGCGTGGAAGATTGCGGAGTCAGGCTACATCGGAATAAGCTGGATCAACACAGAAAGCTGTATGCCCATGTGGGGAAGCGACGAAAAGAGCGTCGGCAATAACCCGTTCTGTATCGCAATACCTCGTGAGGACGGACAAATTGTCGTCGATATGGCCATGAGCCAGTACGCTTACGGGAAACTCGGAGTGTACCGCCTGGCCGGAAAGAAACTCCCTTATCCCGGAGGTTTCGACAAGGACGGCAAACTCACCGATGACCCCGGAGCTATCGAGGACTCTATGCGCATTCTCCCGACGGGCTACTGGAAGGGATCGAGTCTGGCTATTGCGCTTGATCTTGCTGCGGCGGCTATATCGAACGGTCTCTGCGGCTCCGACATGGACGCTAACAACAACGGAAGCTGCACGGGCTGTTCACAGATATTCATTGCGATAGACCCGTACATGTTCGGGGAGAAGTCAGACATTCAGTCCATGCTCAACAGGAGAGTAGCAATTGCTGACAGCGCACACCCGATAGACCCGAAACACCCCGTGAAGTGTCCCGGTGAAAGCACAATATCACGGCGCAAAAAATCATTGTCGGAAGGCGTGAACGTTGACGACTCTATATGGGAGCAGGTATGTGCACTTGCTGACGGCAAAACGTTATCGGGACGCATTGAGTAATTTTTCAGGGAGGGGAAAACATAAAATGTTATCGTGGAACTTGGCAATAGCAGAGAAGTATGATTATCTCGCGGAAAAGTTCAAGGCGGGCTACAAGTGGCTTGCGGAGAACGACATAAAGTCGATGGCTGACGGAAAATACAGCATTATCGGCGATGAGGTTGTTGCAGATGTCCAGAGCTACACGACAGAACCGGCAGAGAAACGACGCTTTGAGGCGCACGACAAATATTTCGACATTCAGTACGTGGCAGAAGGCGAAGAGTTATTCGGTTTGTGCAGGCGCGAGGGATTGACGCTCACAGAAGCAAGGCCGAACAATGACGTAGAATTTTACGCTGACCCTGAATGTTTCGGGATGGTTTTGCTGAAGGAGGGAGATTTTATCGTCGTAGCTCCCGAAGAAGCTCACAAGCCGAGATGTGCCGCAGGAAGTCCCGCAAAAGTCAAAAAGGTAGTAATCAAAGTCAAAGCATAGCAGCAAGAATGAAGGAGGATTTATCATCATGCAGGTAGTATATGAATTAGCACCCGGATTACGTCTCGTTGATCTCTCGAAACTCGTCGACCCCGCAACCGAAACACGACGTTGCAAACTCTACCGCTTCAACACTGGCGGCCCGATACCTGATTTTCACACGAACGTAGACATCATGACGCACTTGGGCACACACGCAGAATGTCCCTACCACCACAACGACAACTGGCCGGACGTTACCGGAATACCACTTACGACTTTTGTCGGGCGCGGAGTATACGTTGACTTCAAAGAGACATGCGCAAAGAGAGCACATATCACAGCGGCGGATCTCGACCGTGAAGCAAAGAAAGTTCGTGAAGGCGACATAGTGATAATTGACTCGTCGTACAAGCTCAACCCTTTCACCCCCGACACTAACACGGACAAAGACCAGCGTCTTCTCGTGAACGGTGAAACAGCAGAGTGGTTCAGGGCAAAAAAGGTAAAGGCTGTCGGTTTCGGGGACGGAGTGTCCATTGAGAACTGCAACGAGGACGTGAAGCCTTTTCATGATATTCTGCTCGCCGAAAATATTATCTTCATTGAAGTCCTGAAAAACCTTGAGCACCTGAAGAAGGATGTATTTTTCATGTCGTTCTCACCATTGCCGATTGTCGGACTGGATTCGAGTCCTGTTCACGCATACGCAATAGAGGGACTTGCGGAGTTCTCGGAATGAAGATAGCTGTAATAGGCGCGGGAGCTATGGGTTCAATTTACGGCGGGAGGCTCTCGCTGAAAAATGATGTGTATCTCGTCGACACCAGCACCCAAATAATCGACGCTGTGAACGCAAACGGCCTCACTCTTGAGGAGAACGGACAAGAGAACATCTACCGCCCTCATGCTGTAACCGACACAAAAGGACTTGCGCCCGTCGACGTAATTATTCTGTTCGTGAAGGCATTGTACTCACGCGCGGCACTCGACAGCAACAAGCACCTCATAGGCTCGCACACGTACTTGATGACTTTGCAGAACGGATCAGGGCACGAGGATATACTTTCAGGGTTTGCGCCCAAAGAGAGAATTATCATCGGCACGACGGAAGACAACGGAGCAGTCCTGGCACCCGGAAAAGTCCGGCACGGGGGAAAGGGCAATACGAACGTCGGAATGCTCACGGAAGACACCGAAAACTTTTTGCCGAAACTCAAAGAGGCGTTTGATGAGTGCGGCTTCAATGTGAGGATACACGCGAACATTCAGCAGCTGATATGGAACAAGTTATTTGTGAACGTTGCTTTGAGTGCTGTAACAGGTGTGCTCAAGTGCGAAATCGGCTGTGTAACAGAGAATGAATTTGCGTTCACCCTCACGAAAAAATTATTGCACGAGGCAGTAACTACGGCACATGCTCTTGGGCTTGAGGCTGACGAGGAGAAACTGCTTGATGAGATACGTGAAGTCGGGAAAAATTCACCTCACGGCGTAACGTCGATATGTGCAGACTTGCGAGCAGGAAGAAGGACGGAAGTTGACACGATAAGCGGCTCTGTTGTGAGGGCGGCGGCCAAGTGCGGAGTGTCTGTTCCGTGTCATGAATTTATCGTAAATCTTATTCACGCAATGGAAGGAGTAAAAGTTTCGTAATGAAGGCAGTAAGAATTGTAGAGCCTTTCAAAGTAGAATGCATTGATGTAGAGAAACCCGAACCGAAACCGGGCGAGGCATTACTCAAGATTGAGGCGGCTGGTATTTGCGGAAGTGATATAGGCGCGTTCAGGGGAACGAATAACCTCGTGAGCTACCCGCGAATTATCGGTCATGAGCTGGCTGGAGTCGTCGTGTCAATCCCTGCAGACAATCCCAAAGGCATAAAGCCCGGCGACAGAGTAGTAGTTGACCCGTATCTGCACTGTGATCACTGCTACCCCTGCAGAATAGGACGCACTAACTGCTGCACGACCCTAAAAACTTTGGGCGTTCACGTTGACGGCGGAATGCGTGAATACTTCTGCCACCCTGCGCACATGCTGGTAAAAATCCCGGAAGGTATGACGTTCGAGCAGGCTGCAATGGCTGAACCGCTAACTATCAGTATGCACGGAATACATCGCGGGGAGTTCAAAGCGGGTGAGTTCTGCGCGGTAACGGGAGCGGGGCCTATAGGGCTTGCGGCGGCTATGACTGCTCAGGCTTACGGCGGGCACGCAATACTGATTGACATTGTGCAGGAGAGACTAGACTTCGCGAAAAATAGAGCGGGCATTGAGTACGTCATCAATTCAGCAAAAGAGGATGCCGGCAAAAGAATAGCGGAAATCACGAACGGCGACATGGCACAGCTTGTTGTTGAGTGTTCCGGCGCAAATTCGGCAATACGTGCGGCACTGGTGGACTATGTGTCGAACGCAGGGAGAATTACTCTCACGGGCTGGCCGAAAAAGGAGACGAGCCTTCCGACCGACGTAATCACGAAAAAGGAAGTAGACATTCGCGGCGGCCGCAACAGTGCAAGGGAGTTCGAGGAAGCA